>DASYBP010000236.1:0-1687 GCA_036500715.1 Rhodopila sp. | reverse complement strand
CACAGGTATGCACAGTGGGACGCGGCCTACGTGCTGGGGTCATTGTCCGAGATGGACCGGCGCGAATTCGATGCACACCTGCCAGAGTGTCGGGAATGTCGGGATGGGGTAGCCGAGCTTTCCGGCATGCCCGCCCTGCTGTCGCTGCTCGATCTCGACGAGATTACCGACGAAGATGACCGCGTAGCAGTTCGGCCGCCATGGCCGCAGCCGGATCTGGTCGGACGGCAGTGGGAGATGTCCGCCGTTGCAGGCTTGCTGGAGCGTGCACTTGATGGCCACGGCGCGGTGGTCGGCGTGGTCGGCTCGCCTGGCATCGGCAAAAGCCGTCTCGTGCGTGAAGTTTTGGCGATGGCAGATGCCCATTGTGTTGACGTGTTCACCGCCTTCTGCGAATCGCACACCAGCCAGGTCCCCTTCCATGCCGTGGCGCGCCTGTTGCGCGCAACCACCGGCGTCGAGGGTCTTGACCCACCTGCCGCGCGGGCGCATATCCGGGCTCAGGCTCGCGACGCGATGCCTGAGGACTTGTTGCTCTTTGACGATCTGCTGGGGATCGCCGATCCCGAGGTGGAGCTGCCGAAGATCGATCCGGATGCTCGTCGGCGGCGGTTGACCACGCTGGTCAATGCGGCCTCGCTGGCCCGCGAGGTCCCGGCGGTCTTTGTCATCGAGGACGCCCATTGGATCGACGAGGCCAGCGAGTCGCTGTTGGCCGATTTCCTCACGGTCATGTCGCAGACGCCCTCGTTGGTGCTGGTCACCTACCGACCCGAATATCGGGGCGCGTTGGCCCGAGTGGCAGGTGCCCAAACCGTTGCCCTTGCGCCGCTGAATGATTCAGAAACCGCGGGACTGGTCTCGGAGCTGGTCGGCCCGGATCCGTCGACTGGCGCGTTGCGCCAGAGGATCGCCGAGAGGGCAGCCGGCAATCCGTTTTTCGCCGAGGAGATTGTGCGCGAACTGGCCGGGCGCGGCGTGCTGCGCGGCGAGCCGGGCGCATACCTCGCGGCGGCAGTGGTTGGCCAGGTAAGCGTGCCGGTCACGCTGCAGGCAACTATCGCGGCGCGCATCGACCAACTCGACGCAACGGCAAAGCGCACGCTGGGCGCAGCGGCAGTGCTCGGTGCGCGGTTCGACCTGGACCTGCTGGCCGCAGTCGGTGTCGAACCAGTCGTGGATGACCTGCTGGCCGCTCAGCTCATCGATCAAGTCCGCTTCACCCGGAAACTGGAGTACGTGTTTCACCATCCGTCGATCCGCACGGTGGCCTACGAATTCCAGGCCGAATCGGATCGCGCCGAGCTACATCGTCGCGTCGCGGCCGCTATCGAATCGCGTAATCCGGAAGCGGGCGATGAAAATGCCGCCTTGATTGCCGAGCATCTGGAGGCGGCCGGTGATGGGCGCGCCGCTTACGGCTGGCAAATGCGGGCCGCAACCTGGGCGACCAACCGCGACATCGCCGCGGCCTGGCGGAGTTGGGAGCGTGCCCGGACGATCGCCGACGCCCTGCCTGCCGATGACCGTGAACGAGCGGCCATGCGCATCGCGCCTCGCACCATGTTGTGCGGGATCGGCTGGCGAGTCCACGAGCGTGCGACAGGAGCCCGCTTTGAGGAATTGCGGGAGTTGTGCGCCGCGTCCGGGGACAAGGCGTCACTGGCCATCGCAATGTCAGGGCTGG
>DASYBP010000235.1:0-8219 GCA_036500715.1 Rhodopila sp. | reverse complement strand
AGCTACACCCGTCATAACGTAACGAAATTGCCCCCAAGCTGATCGTCGGGGCCGAACGCGCGCCATGTCGAACCGTCCGGGGTACGCTGGCATCGGGCATTCATCTCACGCCGCGAGTTGTTCGACGGTGACACTGTTGCCAGCGACGGTGGTGCGGCGCATGTCGCGAACTTTGGTTTCGTCGAAGCGACGGACACGATGCATCGTCGATCGATTGTCCCACATCACCAGATCGAACTGCCTCCACCGATGCGCATACGTGAACCGCGGCTGCACCGCATGCTCGGTCAGCTCCCGAATAAACGCCCGAGCCTCCGGCATCGGCCACCCGACGATCGCGCCGATGTGCGAGGATAGATAGAGCGACTTCCGTCCGCTTACCGGATGGGTCCGCACCAGCCGTTGACGAACCGGTGTGAACATCTTCTTTTCTTCCTCGGACAGTTCCGTAAAGCCCAGGGTGCCGCGCGAGTAGATCAACGAGTGTTCGCAAACCAGATCCTCGATCTCCGCCTTCGTCGCGGTGTCCAGCGCATCATAGGCGGCACGCATGTCGGCGAATTCGGTGTTACCCCCTGCATCCAGCACTATCCGTCCGGACAATATGGAATATTTCGCCGGGACCGCCCGAAACGAACTGTCGGAGTGCCACAACTGGTTCCCAAGGTTGAACAGGCGCCGCCGGTCGTCACGCGCCAGAGGCTTGTGGTCCGCACCAAGGTTCGACACGTCTGCCATGTCGGGGTCCAGCCGGCGATCGGTGTCCTTGGTGATATTGCCGCCAGCCGTCTGCTCCAATGGCCCGAAGTTCAGGCTGAACGCCCTCTGTTGCTCATCGGTGAAGCGCTGATCATGATAGACCAGTACCGCCAGCCGATCCATGCCGGCCTCCAGTTCGGAGGCCTGGGTGCGGGTCAAAGGTTGCGTAATATCAAGGTCTGAGACCTCGCCCACGAATCCCGGCGTCAGCTCAGCGATCGCAATAGCCATCTAATCCCTCCTTCATTCGGGCGCCCATCGCGGGCACTTGCTCCGCGCTCAGCCCGGTTCCCGTGTGATTTCCACCCGTCTAACCCCATAAATCGACCCAATAGTATATCGCCCTCCCGAACGGTCGGCTAGCGCGACACGCCTCCGGCGGCCGAGTCCAACGCCGCGGGGGTAACCGGGGACGTGGTAGCGATAAGCGGGGCCTGACTGGTCGCCGCGTTCTCCTGCCAGCCGCCGCCAAGGGCGGTGTAAAGCGTTACGACGTCGGTTGTCAGCGCCACATCCGCTTGCACCAATTGCTGCCGCGAGCTCACCAACGTGCGCTCAGCATCCAGCACCTGGATAAAGTCCGCCAGGCCATGCGTATAACGGTCTCGCGCAAGGTAGAGGGTCACGCCTCCCGACCGCACCGCTTCGGCAAGCTTGTTGCGCCCCGCCTGATCGGTTCGATAGGCAACGAGTGCATCCTCAACCTCCCGCAGCGCATTCAGCACCGCGCCGCGATAGGCCAGCGCCGCTTCCGCCTCTTGCGCTCGGGCCAGACGCAGGCTGGCGGTCAGGCGGCCGCCCTGGAAGATCGGCAAGGAAACGCTGGGACCGAACGAATAGAAGTCGCTCGCCCAGTTCGTCAGGAAGCTGGCGTCGATCGCCCGCAGACCGAAACTGCCAGTCAGGGATATGTCAGGGTAGAAGCTCGCGGTTGCCACGCCGACATTCGCGGTTGCCGCGCGCAGGCGGGCCTCGGCCTCGCGAATGTCAGGGCGCCGACGAGCCAGGGTGGATGGAACGCCGATCCCGACCACGACCGGAACCTTCGGCAATGGAGCAGAGGGGCCAAGCATGGCGTCCAATGTTCCAGGGCGCTGGCCGGTAAGGACACTCAAGCGATTCATCGCTTGTTGCGTCTGCTTCTCGTAGCCTGGCAATTGGTACTCGTAGTTGGCCAACTGCGTGCGGGCCTGCTCTACATCCAGGTCGGTCGCGAGGCCCTCGCGCTGCCGCTTCTGCGTCAGATCCAGCGATTCGCGGCCGGTCTGCACGTTCTCTCGCTGGGTGGCCGTCAGCGCCTGAGCGCCGCGAAGCGCGACGTAGGCCTGTGCGACCTGGCCCTCCAGCATCACCAACGCGTCGCTCGCCGCCTCCATTTGCGCCTGGGCGCTTGCCTTTGCCTGTTCCACGGATCGACGCACGCGGCCGAATAAGTCCAGTTCCCACGACGAACTCAATCCATACTGATACAGGTTGACCGGCTGGGAGAACTGGTTCAGCGCGCTGTCTAGCGTGGCGTTTGCGCCGCCCAGTTTGTTGACGCCTTGCGACAGCAGCAGTCCGCGCAGCCCTAGTTGGTCACGCATGTAACTACCGTTGCCGTTCACCGAGGGCAGGCCGGCGGCGCGGGCAGACACCTCGCCTTGCTGCGCCTCCGCGACCCGGAGCACCGCCTGCTGAAGGTCGAGGTTTCCGCTGATGGCTTTCTCGATCGCCGTGGTCAGCATCCGATCATTGAACAGGTCCCACCATTTCGGATCCGGGTTGGTCTGGGGTGTGACAGCGGACACCGCTTTTGAAGGTTGGGCCTTTGCGGCTTGCGCCGAGCGGTCATTCCAATGAGGGACTTCGGGCGGTTTCGGCGGGGAGAAGTCAGGCCCGACGCTGCAGGCGGTAACGCCGATGACCAGGGCGCAGGTCACGGAAACGCGCATCAATCAGTGACCTCCGTCGCTGGATTTGGCTTTGATGCCCGACATGAACAACGCGGTCGGGATCATGACAAAAGACAGACAGGCGGTGATGAGGAAGACGTCGTTGTAAGCCAGCACGGCGACCTGACCGCCCAGCATCTGAAACACCTGCCCCGGCGCCGCCTGCGCGGCTTGTGCCACCGACTGCCCGCTATCTATCAACGCCTGCTGCACTTGTTGCAGAAGCACATTGTACGGTTGATTGCCTGGACCTAGCGAGTCGACCAAATGCGCCTGCCGGATCTGCAGATGCTCGGTCACCAGAGCCGTGGAGATCGATATCCCGATGCCGCCGAAGACATTGCGCGCCATGCTGAACAAAGCCGCGGCGTCAGCGTTCAGTTCCGGCGGGATGGTGGCATAGGCGATTGTGCTGATCGGAACGAACAGCAGTGCCAGCGCGGCGGTCTGGCTGGCGCGGAATATGACAAGGTGCCAGAAATCCAGATCAGGAACGAGATTCATCGAATAGATCAGCGCCAGACCAAGTGCCAGGCCGCCGCTGGCGATGACGTATTTGGTCGGCACCACATTCATGATCCTGCCGGCGACCGGGATCAGCATCGTCAGCACAATCGCGCCCGGGGCGAGGACAAGTCCAGCCCAGGTCGCGTTGTAGGCAAGCTGCTGTTGGGCAAACTGCGGGATCAACACAGCACTCGCGTAAAGTACAAAACCCATGATCGCGATCTGCAACGATCCCAGCGCGAGATTGGGGTCCTTGAATACTCGCAAGTTGACGATGGGGTCGCGGACGTAAAGCAGGTAGGTGATGCCAAAGACAAATCCGCAGGCGGATAAGATAAACATTATACGGATGAAGTTAGAACCGAGCCAGTCGTAGTCCTCGCCGCGATCGACGCCGATTTCGAGGCAGCCGAGGGCGACGGCGATGAACAGCACGCCCAGGTAGTCGAAAGGCGGAGCGGTTCGCTTCTCCTGCTCGATCATCGGCGAATCCTCGACGAGCTGCATGACACCGAAGAAGGTCGCGATTCCGATCGGGATGTTGATCAGGAAGATCCAGTGCCAGCTATAGGTGTCGGTCAGCCAGCCGCCGACCACGGGACCGACGACGGGGGCGATGATGATGGCGATAGCGGTCAGGGAGAAGGCTTGCTGGCGCTTTTCCGGCGGGAAATAGTCCAGGATGATGGCCTGCTGGGTCGGCTGCAAGCCGCCGCCGAAAAATCCCTGCAGCGCACGGAATAGCAGAAGCTGCGAAAATTGCTCAGTCATGCCGCAGGCGAACGAGCACAAGGTGAACATGCCGATGCAGATAAGGAAGTAATTCTTTCGGCCGAGGCGGCGGCTGAGGGCGCCCGAGATGGTGAGGACTATACCGTTGGCGACGAGGTAGGTGGTCAGCGCCCAGGCGGCCTCGTCGCTGCTGATCGACAGGGTGCCGGCGATGTGTGGTAGCGAAACGTTCACGATCGTGGTGTCCAGCACTTCCATGAACGCGCCGAGGGTGACGACGATCGCCACCAGCCAGGGGTTTGTGCGGGGCTTCCAACCCGCGTTCGCGTCGCTCATCGCAGCGTGACCGTTGGGGTTACCGAAATACCCAGCGGCAGGCTCTGATTATCGTCGAGGCCGCTGTCGATGATGATTTTGACCGGGACGCGGCGGACGATTTTCACAAAGTTGCCGGTGGCGTTTTCGGCCGGGAAAGCCGAGAAGCGGGCGCCGCTGCCTTGCTGGATACTGTCGACGTGACCGTGAAGACGCAGGTTGGGATACGCATCAACCTCCATCGACACAGGCTGGCCCGCGCGCATATTGGCCAACTGGGTTTCTTTGAAGTTCGCGGTGACCCAGACCTGCGGCGTGACAATGTAGAAGACCTGCTGGCCGGCCTGGACGAACGTACCGAGATCGACGTTTCGTCGGGTGATCCGGCCGTCCTGAGGTGCACGAAGATCCGTATAGGAAAGGTTGATCTCGGCGGTCGCGAGGTTTGCCTTCGCCTGCTCAACCTGCGCCTGCCGCTGGGTCACAGTATCCTCGGCTGCCTGGATGGTCTGTTGCACGAGAGACGCGATCTCCACCTGGGCTTCCGCTGATTTGACTTGCGCGGCATTGGACTGCAGTTGCGCGGTGGCCTGGTCGATGTTGGTTTGTGTGGTCGCTCGGGGATCGACGGCGCGCAGACGATTGTAGTCACGCTGCGCCTGACTCAGGTTGGCCTGCGCCTGGGCTAATTGCGCCTGCGCTTGCAGCAGAGTCGCCGGGGCTCTCGTACGGGTGATTTCGAGGTCAACCTGAGCGCTGGAAAGCTGTGCCTGGGCGAGCGATAGCGCGGCGTGGGCCTGATCGCGTGCCGCGATGTAGTCACGCGGATCGATCTTCAGCAGCAGATCGCCCTTATGGACGACCGTATTGTCATCGACGTTCAGTTGCGTGACGTAGCCTGCGACCTTGGGGGCGAAGGCGATCGCATTGCCTTCGGTATAGGCATCGTCGGTACTCTCGAGATTCCGCGTCGTCAGCCAGTAGACGACGCCGCCAATAATCGTGAGGACGACGACGATCCCAAGGGCGATTAGCGGCCAGCGGCGCTTCGGCCCCGTGTCGGGGTAGCGGTCCTTTTCCGTGGCGTTTTCACGCCGGTCGGGCCGCTGGCTGCCCTGGCTTTGTTCGGCTCTGGGGCGATGGTCCTCATGAGGGTGGGTTGTCTCGACGGTATCGCCGTCCAATCGCCTGACTCCTGACCCATGTCGTTGAAGCAAAACGCGGGGGATGCCCACGGTTGAGATCACATCCAAGCGAGGCGGCACCGATGGCGCCGGTCGGAGTGCCCTAGAGCGTCCGATCGCGGTGAAGCGTGAGTCGCGCAGCGATCACGATTGCCGCGTGAATCGGCCACTTCAAACAATGCGCGTACTAGGCACGCCGCAGCGTTCGGGCATAAGGTCTGGTCGCGGCGCCGGGCCCTCGTTGGCCGTCAGAAAGTGCGGGGAGGATGAACAGCCAAACGCAGGTCGCGGCGATCGACACGTTGCTGTCGTTACGGGGGATTACGAAGTCCTTCGGCGCAGTGCGCGCCCTGAACGGCGTCGATCTCGACATCGGGTCGGCTGAAGTGCTCGGCCTGATGGGCGACAACGGCGCCGGCAAGAGCACGCTAACGAAAATCATCGCCGGCAACTTTCCGCCGACCCAGGGTTGGATGGCCCTCGACGGCAGAGTGGTGTCGTTCGACCGGCCCGCGGCGGCGCGCGATGCCGGGATTGAAGTAATGTATCAGGACCTCGCGATCTCCGAAAACCTGACAGCGGCCGCCAACATATTCCTCGGCCGTGAGGTGACGCGACGCCTGGGTCCGCTGCGCCTGCTTGATCATCGGGCAATGAACGACCGAGCGGCGGCACTGTTTCGGGAACTGAAGAGCGAGACACGCGCCAACGACGTGGTGAAGCAGATGTCCGGTGGGCAACGACAGGCCGTGTCGATCGCGCGCACCAGGCTTGCAAAGGCGAAACTCATCCTGATGGATGAGCCGACGGCCGCGATCTCGGTGCGGCAGGTGGCCGAGGTGCTGGACCTTATCCGGCGGCTGCGCGATGGCGGCACGGCAGTGATGCTGATCAGTCATCGGATGCCCGACGTCTTCACGGTGTGTGACCGCGTCGCCGTCCTTCGGAGGGGAGCGAAGGTTGCTGACAAGCCGGTCGGGAACACCAGCCCGGAAGAAGTCACCGGCCTGATTACCGGCGCGATCGAGGCGGCGTGATGGCGGCGTCTGCCGAATTCGCCAATATTGCCCGACTCGGCTGGCATCGTCGCGGCTTTTTCGCCGGGCAGACGGCCTATGTGACGCTGGCGTTCATCGTGATCTGCGGGCTGGCGGCCGCGTTTTCCGCGAACTTCGCAACCAGCGGGAATCTGCTGAACATATCCCGTAATTTCAGCTACATCGCATTGATGTCGCTTGGCATGACCGTTGTCATCATCACCGGCGGCATCGACCTGTCAGTCGGCTCGGTTTGCGCGCTGGTGGCGGTCTGCTCGATGATCGTGATGCGCAACGTTGCCAATTCCCCGTTTGCCAACCTGCCGTACGCGACGGTGATCGTTCCGGTGATTGCCGGGTTGATCCTGGCGGGCGCGATCGGGTTGATCAATGGCGTTTTGATTGCGCTGCTGGGGTTGTCGCCATTCGTCACGACGCTGGGGATGCTGTCGATCTGCCGCGGGCTGACGTATGTGATCACCCAGGGGCGCGGCCAGGCGCCTTCTGGGCCCGACGTTGACACGTTTTTTGGTTTGACCAACGGGCAGTTTGCTGGGCTGCCGGTACAGGTCGTTTATGTGCTGGCAGTGGCAGCCGCGCTTGGGCTGGCGTTGCACCACAGCGTGTGGGGGCGGCATCTGTTCGCTGTCGGCGGCAATGAGATGGCGGCGGTGCGCACCGGCGTGCGAGTGAACCGGGTCAAAATCAGCGCCTATGTGCTGTGCAGCCTTGCCGCCGGGGCCGCGGGGATATTGCTGGCGGGCTGGCTTGGGTCGGCGCCGGCAAATCTGGCGAGCGGATATGAATTGCGCGTCATCGCGGCTACGGTCATCGGCGGTGCCAATCTTGCCGGCGGCAGCGGCGGACCGATTGGCGCCGTCGTTGGCGCGGCGTTGATCGAGGTGATTCGCAACAGCCTGGTGCTGGGTCGGGTTGATGCCTACTGGCAGGACGCGCTGATCGGGCTAATCATTATTGTCGCTGTGCTGGTCGACAAAGTGCGTGTGCTGCAAGCAGAATAATACCGAGCTGTTTGTCCCGCTGCTACGGAACATGCGCTATCGGCAGATCGACGACATGATTGCCAATCGGCACCCCGGAGCTGGCAGCGCCGTAATTAACTGCGAGGAAGCCGGCGACATCGGCCAGCCGCACGCCCGACACATCGCCGCCGAATTGCAAGTCGCCCACGTCCTGGCCCGCTGCGTTGAACAGCGAAAGCAGATCGGTGGTAGTGTTCATATGGGCTGAGGTGGCGGTTGCCGCGGGGCCGAAGATCTCGACCTGTCCGAAGATACCCATCGCCGGGCTACCCGGGGTATTAAGCGGTCCGATCGTGCCCTTGAACGTGGCAAGGTCGTGGATATCGACGTGACCGCCAAGAACCTGCACATGAACGCCGCTGCCAACCGACGTGTCGGCGGAAAATGTTGTGGAATCGTTTTCACCGACTTGGACGATCGTGCCCGTTCCGCCAACATGGACACCGGTGAGGTTCAGTTGGCCAGCCAGTGCGCCTAACGTTAAAGAGCCATCGAGGCTGAACGTTTGACCTCGACCGGCAACTGCCAGAGTGCCGTCATCAACGCTGTTACCATCCCCAGCGAAATTACCTTGAGGTCCATAGAGGTTGAGCGCCAGGGAGCCACCTTGACCGATACTAATGCCGCGCTCGACCGTCACGCCTGGCTGGCTCGCCGAAACGGTTCCATATGCGCCGGCGTTGACTGCTAGGCTGCCGGGGGAGTCCG
>DASYBP010000234.1:0-2668 GCA_036500715.1 Rhodopila sp. | reverse complement strand
GCGGCTGGCGCAATCTTCGTCAAAACGTCAATCGTCGCGAGCGATGCTGGATCAGTCATCAAGGGCAGCTCAAGCATATCCTCGATTGCGCGGCTCCCGAGCTGCAACCAGAACCGATCGTATTCACGTCGCACATCCTCGTCTGTCGGGTGCGGCGACCATTCGATACCCAGATGCCGAAGATAGTCGAGCCCGACGGCAATGGCGCGGCTGCTTTGAGCAAGAGTGGTGTACAGATCGATGTGTAAACAGGCGACCGAGGCGCGTTCCACCGTATTTGAGGCGCGGGTGGAAAGCCCTTTCAACCGCTCGTCCGCGGCGGCCATCGCACCGGTGACAAACTCGCATTCGGCCCGGAGCAACTCCAGCTCGAAGATCAGCTCGTGCCGGCGCTCCCAGCTATCCCCCGCCAGCAGCGCCGCACCGGCATTGAGGTAGGTAAGGGCCGAGGCGTAGGCGGTCGACTCCTTGGCGCGCTTGCCCGCGATCAGGTTGAGCTCGGCGAGTTGCTCTCGCTCCTCTTGTAGGGTGATCAGCGCGGCGCCGCGGTTCATCTGGTTGACGATCTCGAAGATCGCCTCCTCCCGTTTCTCGGGGGGCGTCTGAGTCACCAGCAGCCTCCCGATCAGCAGATGGACCACCGCGCGCGATGCTTCCGGGATCAGCGAGTAGGCGGCCTCCTGCACCCGGTCGTGAATAAACTTGTAAGCGCCTTCGAGGCGCTCGACCAACTCCAGGTGGGCGGCTGGCCACAGCGCCGCGTGCACATGTTCCTCCGAGGTGTCGAGAACGATCGAGAGCATCGCGACCGCGGCAACGTTGCCGAGGCAGGCGAGCTGCTGCAACGCCTGCTGCGTTTCGACGGGCAGGCGGATCAGCTTGCCAGCCATCAGGTCCGCGACATTGTCGGTGTAGCCCTTGTCGTGAATACGGGCGAGATCCCAGGACCAGCACGCTGCGTCATGGTCGAAGCGCAGCAAGCCCTCTTCGGCGACCGTGTAGAGAAACTGAAGCACGAAGAACGGATTGCCGGCGGTCTTCCCATGCACCAGTTGCGCCAGCGGCGTGACGTGGGCGGGATCGCGGCGAAGCGCATCGGCGATCAACTGCCCGAGGTCGTCAAGGGCGAGCGGTGCCAGGCAGGGTCATTCGGTTCTCCGGCCATAAATGGCGTCGATGGCTTGCTGACGATGCTCGGCGAAGTGCTCGATGCCCTGCACTGGTTTGAAGCCAAGCCGTCGGAGCATGGTCAGCGCGGTGTTGCGCAGCGCGGCGAGCACCTGTGGTGCATGGCCGGCGTTTGTGCGCCCCTGATCCTCTCGGTAAGTGACATCGCGCACGTGGTGCAGGCGGTTCTCGATGCCCCAATGTTCACGTGACAAAGCGAGCAGGTCCGCAGCGCCAGCTTTGTCGGCACTCAGGCTGGTGATGGCGTAGACCGTCTCGGTGCTTTCTTTGCCCCGCACGATGCGCTGGCGCGTCAGGCGACAGACCTGGGCCACGCCGCACCAGGCCGGCGCCAGATGCGCGGCGATGCTGGCGGTAGCCTCCAACCGGCGGGTTTCGATCCGGCCGTGGCCTTTCTCGATCGTCTCGGCCTGCCTGAGGTCAGGCGGCGGCGACCATTCGGCTGAGGGGGGAATCCGGCCCGAAGGCCAAGGCAATGTCGGCTTTCAGCGCCGGCTGGTTGGCTTTGACGGTGAAGAAATACTCACCGCCTCCGTCAATGATGACACGGCAGATCTCGCGTTGGGTGAAGATGGCGTCGCCGGTGATAGTGACGCCCTCAAGCGGCAGTGTCTTCAACAGTTCCAGCGCTGCGGTGATCTCGTTGGCCTCGGGCGCCAGCCGCAACTGGCCGATCACGCCTTGCAGCGTCCCACTGAATGCCGCCAGCAAATGCACGCCAGGGGACTGCCCTTTGGCGCTGCCGCGCAACCGCTTGCCGTCGATTGCCACATGCCCGGCCGATTGCTCGCCACGCACCCAATGGCCCAGGACCCGTTCCAGCGCAGCGATATCCAGCCCTTGGAACAACTCGCACCATACCGACGGCGCAGGCACCCGATTGCGATGGATCCCAATGACCGTGAGCGCCTCCTGGCTCAGTCGTCGGCCCCAGCGCACGATACCCAACTGGTCCCGCCGGCCGGCCAGCATCGCGGCAATCGCAATCAGCAGAAGGCTGGCCAAGGGATAGCGCTTCCCGGCATCCCGCCGATGATCCGGCACCAACGCCAATGCCTGCCATAGGCTGGTTGCCTCCCCCGACATCTGCAAACCCCTCCCGCCAATTCGCGCAACAGCTTGAATCGCCAGGCGCCCGTTTCGCTAGAGTCGATTCGGCAACGGGGTACAGAACCGAATCGCCCTGGCAGTTGCCGATCGACTATGAGGTCGGCAACTGGTTCACCGCCACGCATCCGGCCTCGTTGTTCCGAAATAACGTGATGGTCACGAAGCCGGGCCCGGGCGAACGGCTGGTGCTGTTCAACCGCGTCTTCTCCCGCCGGCCAACCGGCGGCGAGGCGGATAAGCGCATGCTGGAAACGGCGGACGACTACCGCGGCGTGCTGACCGAGGTGTTCAACCTGGACGTGACGGAGGCAGACATCGCCGTGATCCTGACGTTGCTGGCGAACCAAGGGGCCACGCCGTTCGATCCGTT
>DASYBP010000233.1:0-15880 GCA_036500715.1 Rhodopila sp. | reverse complement strand
GTCATCAAGCCGTTCAAACTCGATGAAGTGAAGGAAGCGCTCCACGACCGATTCCTCGCAGATGACCTCGAGCTTAACCTTCGGCAGGAAGTCGACGACGTACTCAGCGCCGCGGTACAGCTCGGTGTGTCCCTTTTGGCGGCCAAACCCTTTGGCTTCGACCACGGTGATGCCTTGCAGTCCAACCTCGTGGAGCGCTTCCTTCACTTCATCGAGTTTGAACGGCTTGATGACAGCTTCGATCTTCTTCATGTACATCAAGCCCGGTTTAGCCGGGCCTCCCACTAAGTTCAGGCTGCCCGATTCGCTTCGGAGACGTCAGCGGCATGAACAGCACCCCAGGTTTGCATGTGCCGTGCCAAGCGGCAACGGCGAAGATTCTTCGCCGCTCGGGTTTATTCGCCGAACCGGCCGCCAGCGTGATCCAAATCAAAGGGCCGAAACTAATCCCGTGCTAAATTCGCGAATTCAAATCGGTGCAGCGTGCCTTCTGCTTGCGCAGTTGAAACGGATGCAGATCGCCCGTTTTTTATGCACCGTTTGGAGGAAATATATACGCTCAAGGCCCACTTTCCTCCGCTCTTTCCAATGCCGATGGGCGGCGGATATCCGTCGCGGTGACGATTGGTCGGGTCGGAGCCTCATCGATGCGCGGAGCAAACGCCTATATCGGGTCAATCGGCACCGCTATATTTAACGATCATGCCGGCGCTTGCGGTTACGCTACAGGCGAATGTGCGACCGCCACCCGGCACCTGGAAGCGGGGCAGGACGCTTCGGCTGGCCGCCCGGAAAGCCCGTTTAGAGCCGGCCGCAGCTAACCTAACTCATTCCACCCCGCGCTGCGACCGGCCACAGGCACTCCACCCGCCCGTTGCGCACGCCGACGTACCAGTCGAACTTGTCGACCGTTGGATCACAGTGGCCGGGAACCAGCCTGAGCTTTTCACCGACCTTCGGTGCGGCCGTTTCGCTGGTGTACTGCAGCTTGCCGTGCTCGTCGGACGCGCTCGTGTAACGGATGTCCGGGCGTTGCCAGACCGTTGGCGGGCCGGAATCGACCGCCACCGCCTTGTGCCCGGCATCCAGCACCGCTATGCCGGTCTGGCTCTGACTCATGACCGTGGACAGCACGAACAGAGCATGACGGAACGTGCTGACCGGCACACCGTCCGCATCCAGGTTGCGCGCATAGTCGGCATCCATGAACACGTAGCTGCCAGCTTGTATTTCCGTATAGACGCCGGATTGCGATTCGATCTCGAAGGTCCCGGTTCCTGCCCCGCCGACGATCGGGCACGCCAGTCCCTGCTGCCTAAGCTGTTCAACCGTCCGGCGGGAGGCATCGACCGCGCCGCCGATCAGCGCCCGTCGTTCCGTTGGCATACGCTTGTGCTGGGCGCTGCCATGGTAGGCCTGCAATCCACCAAAGATCAAATGCTTAGAGGCCGCAATCCGGGTCGCCAGCGCCACTGCGTTGGGTCCAGGCTGAACACCACATCGGGCGGCGCCGACATCGATCTCCACGAGCACCGTCATACGCTTGCCGGCGTTTGCCGCGGCTGCCTCGATCGCCGCGACCTGAACGCCGTCGTCGGCGCAAACCGCGATCTTGGCAATGCGCGACAGCGCGCACAACCGTGCCAGCTTCGCCGCGCCGACCACTTCGTTGCTGACCAGGATGTCGCGGATGCCACCCCAAGCAAGCACCTCGGCCTCGGCAACTTTCTGCACGCAGTTGCCAACCGCGCCGCGCGCTATCTGCAGACTGGCGATCACCGGCGACTTATGCGTCTTGGCATGCGCCCGCAGCTTCGTCCCGGTCGGTGCCAGCAGCGCGGCCATCGCATCGAGGTTGAACTCAAATCCATCCAGGTCGATGAGAAGGGCCGGAGTGTCGATGTCATCTTCGCGCATGCCGGGGGTGGCGGGGGGAACTTGTTGCATCGAATTCTCCTTGGTGCGGGCGGCCCAATGTCGCTGTTCGATGGCAAAGCGACAATCCCACCTCGGCGAACCTCTGGCGTTAAAATTGTTCTTTCCTTTTAATAAGGTTGCGACCTATTACAGCACGCAAGCTCCGCCGATGCCCATCGCCCGTTCCGCTTTCGCGAAAGCCGCATTGGTGCGCCTCCAATTTGAGACCATCCACCCATTTTCTTGATGGAAACGGCCGCCTTGGCCGACTGCTGGTCAGGTTTCTGCTATGCGAGCGCGGCATCCTGCGCGAGCCACTGCTGTATCTGAGCTTGTTCTTTAAGCAAAACTGCCAAACCTATTATGGGCTGCTGCAGGCGGTACGGGAAAGAGGCGAATGGGATTGGCTGGAGTTCTTCCTCCGCGGCGTCATCAAACATCCCGGCAAGGAACGCAGACAACCCAGAACTTGCTCCGCCTTTCGCAGAGAACAGAGCCCGTCATTGAGGCGGTGGGCCGCCCCGCCAGCGCGGCGTTGCGCCTGCATCATCTTCTGCAGCGGCGCGCATTAACCACAATCCCCAATGCGTTCCGTCAGCTTGGCTTGTCGCAGCCAACCGTGACAGGCGCACTGTCGCATCACGCTGGGGATTGCCGGCGAAGTGACTGGGCGCCAGCGCGGCCGGATTTTCGTATATGGGGCATTCCTAGACCTGCTAAGTGAAGGCACCAATCCGCTCGGACGGCAACAATGACAACCGGCGTCCTACGTTTCCCAGCCCCGCGATCTGCTTTAAGCTGCCGCGACAAAGACCCGGGGGAACCAGTCCATGTGGGAGCCTAGCGCACGTTATCCTGACCCGAACGTCCATGTGCTGGACCCCGCATTCAATGCGCTGCGCCTCCCGCTCGCATCGGTCGAGCAACTCGCCACCGGTTGCCGCTGGTCCGAGGGGCCAGTGTATTTTGGCGATGGGCGCTACGTCCTGTGGAGTGACATCCCAAATGATCGTATCCTGAAGTGGGAGGAAGAGACGGGCGCTGTCAGCGCGTTTCGAGAAACCTCGTGGAACGCTAACGGCAACACCCGCGACCGTCAGGGTCGGCTTGTGACCTGCGAGCACCGCGGCCGCCGTGTCACCCGCACTGAATACGACGGTTCCATTACCGTCTTGATGGACAGCTGTGAGGGAAAGCGTCTGAACTCGCCCAATGATGTAGTGGTAAAGTCGGACGGCTCGATCTGGTTCACCGACCCAGTTTTCGGGATCAGTGGATATTACGAAGGCGAGAAGGCAGCATCCGAGATGCCCGCCGCCGTCTGGCGGATCGACGGCCAGACCGGCCACGCCACGTTAGTGGCCGACGACATCGAAGGCCCCAATGGCCTCGCGTTCTCCCCCAACGAATCGATTCTGTACGTGGTCGCCTCCCGCGCCACCCCAAACCGATTGATCCGCGCCTTCGACGTCGCGGAGGACGGGGAAAAGCTAACCAGGAACCGGGTTTTCATCGATGCCGAGGTCGGCACGCCAGACGGCTTCCGCGTCGATATCGAGGGCAACCTGTGGTGCGGCTGGGGCATGGGCGAGCCCGAGCTTGACGGGGTGAGGGTGTTCGATGCGTCGGGAAAGCCGATTGGTCACATCGCGTTGCCGGAGCGAGCGGCCAACGTGTGCTTCGGCGGACGCTACCGCAACCGTCTGTTCATGGCAGCGAGCCACAGCCTGTATGCCCTGTATGTCAATACACAAGGCGTTGCTGGCGGGTAACTAACGGGGCCTCGCGACGACCGCCCGATGCAGGGCCCAGACGCCGCCGCAGGTGGCGAGCAGCATCGCCGCCCATAGGGCGGCCGACTGCCAATCGCCGTCCCTGAGCCGTCCCAGCGAAACGCCGGCAAGTTGGGCCGGGTAGATATGCAGCGGCGCCCAGACAAAGGCCGATGAAACGTTGGCTAATACGAAACGGCGCCGCCGCATGCCCGCCATTCCTGCAACCAGCGGCACCGTCGACCGCAACACCGGCACGAACCGGCACAACGCGACGCTACAGACACCATAGCGGTCGAAAAATTGCTCCGCGCTGTCCATCAGCGCAGGCCGGCGGGAGAATGGCCACACGCCGCGCAATCGGCCATTGAACCTTCCGCCGATCCAAAATGACAGAAAGTCGCCGAGCACGGCTCCGCCGATGGACAACAGCAGAAATGGCATCATCGGCTGTCCGGCAATCGCCGCGGCGCCGGCAACGGCCATCAGAATCGGCGTGCCTGGGACGAGGATACCAAGAACCGCCACAGCCTCGACGATCGCCGCCAGAAACACGACACCCAATGCCGCGTGAGGGTTCAGCGCAACAACATCCACGGCAGTGTCAATCCATGACCACATGTGACGGCGCAATACTGCTTTGCAAAAAGTAACCGGCACTATGGCGATTTTCCACGAGGAAGGAAAGTCGTCTTCGCGCCGGCCGCACTTGGTCGCGACGAACTAGCTTCGGTTCCGTGGCTCAACCAAAAAGATGCGGTTGTGGCTACTATGCACGCGGCTAAAACGTCGGTCCATGTCCGCAGATTAAACGCCCGATATGATTTGGATCGGCACATTTGCGACCCGATTCATAATCTTCACATGATAACAACGTACTGGATGATTAGCTGGTCCTCCGGACTGGCCAATATCTAAATATTCGGCAAGGATTGTTCCGGCATTCGTGATAATCTTCAAGTCGTGGTGATTTGCCCTTGGGTTGTAGTCGCCGAATATGCCTGTACGCCTAACGGTCGCTCCGGTCGGCTGCCGATCCGAAACCATGGATCCTGTCCCGGGCGTTTAAGATCTAAGAAGGAGTTCACACGCATGCGATTCCGCGGCGCGATCCTCGTCACCTCTGTGTTCGCCCTCCTCCCCGTCGCCGCAGTGGCCCAGCCAATTACCGGCCTTTATGTTGGGGGCGGCGTAGGCTTGCATGCGCCGCAAGACCCCAAGGCCACGGCGTACGGGCCAGGCTGGGGAACCGGAAGGGTGACGTTGCGCGAGGACTATGGGTTCAACTCCAATCTGGCTGTCGGTTACGGTATCGGCAACGGGTTCCGCTTCGAGATCGAGGGCGATTTCATGCGCAGCGGTCTGCGCCAACTTGGCACACCATTCCCGACCGCGAGCAGCGGCACGGTCCGAACCTGGGGCGTGATGGCCAATGCGCTGTACGATATGGACATTGGCATTCCCTACGTGTTCCCATACGTGGGCGCGGGTGCCGGCTACCAGTGGACGAAGCTGAACAACGTCACGTCAACCGAGGTTGGCGGTCCGTTCAGCTTCGGCACCAGCGCCCAGAGTGGGGCATTCGCCTGGCAGGCAATTCTCGGCGCCGCGTTTCCCATGCCAAGCGTGCCGGGCCTTTCGCTTACCGCCGACTACCGGTTCATGGACATCCTGGGTGGCGGAAAGTTCGATGGCACCTCAAATGTTGGCGCTGGTCCGGAACCGGCTTCGCTGAAACTGCATAATCAATTTGACCATGACCTGGTCATCGGCGTCCGCTACGCCTTCAATACGCCCGCACCCGCCGCTCCGGCCCCCGCCCCGATAGCCGCGCCTGCCCCGGCGCCTGCTCGATCGTATCTTGTGTTCTTCGACTGGGACAAAGCCGATCTGACCGAGCGCGCGAAATCTATAGTTAAGGAGGCTGCAGACAATTCGACGCGGGTCCAGGTAACCAGGATCGAGGTCAACGGCTACACCGATACCTCCGGCAGGCCGTCGTACAACCAAGGTCTCTCGGTCCGCCGCGCCAAGGCCGTGGCAGGCGAACTCGTGCGTGACGGCGTACCAGAGAATGTGATCGCTATTCAGGGCTTCGGCGACACCCACCTGCTGGTCGCTACCGGCCCGGGCGTGCGAGAGCCGCAGAACCGGCGCGTCGAAATCATTATTCGATAAGTTGGGGGGCAATTATTCGATAAGTTGGGGGGCACCAGCAGACAGGCCCGGACGAGCGATCTCCGGGCCGTTTGCTATGGGGCACGCTTATGCCAGGACACCATCATCATCCAATGTGAGTCGCCGCAATCCCCGGATGGCGGTATTGTTGCCGCCGGCCCAAATTGCGAGCCATGCAAGACACTCACATCATCGACCGACTCTCGGAAGAGCATCTCTGGGACCAGGTCCAGCATCGCCAGCCCGGCGCCGACTTCGTCTATGCGGTGACGACCATGGGCATCTATTGTCGGCCTGCCTGCCCCTCGCCCAGGCCACTTCGTAAGAACGTGCGTTTCTTCCGCTCCCCGACTGAAGCCGAGACTGCCGGTTTCCGCGCCTGCAAGCGCTGCGACCCCAAAGGTGAGCGCGCCGGAATTGCCCGTGAGGTTGTGCGTGACGCTAGTGCCTTTATCGAGGCCAGCGAGGACATGCCGTCTCTGGATACGCTGGCCGAACGCTCGGGCTACTCCCGCTTCCACTTTCTACGCATGTTCCGTGACCACACTGGCCTCACCCCGCGCAGCTACGCCGAGGGGGTTCGGGCCCGGCGCCTGCATTCCGCATTGGCGGGCGGCGACCGCGTGGCTGATGCCGTCGCCGAGGCTGGATTTGGCTCGGAAAGCCGCGTCTACGAAAACACCGCCGCCCTGCTCGGGATGACCCCCGGCGCCGCGCGACGCGGGGGACGGGGCGAGTGCATTCGCACCGCCTTCGCCGACTGCCCATTCGGCCGCTTGCTCGTTGGAGCCACCGACAAGGGTGTATGCTTCATCGGCTTCGCCGAACCCGAAGAGGCGCTGATGGGCGAGCTTAGGCGGCGGTTTCCTCACGCCACGATGACCACAGACGATCCGACGCTGGCGGAAACTGTCCAAGCTGTGCTGGATTTCCTCCGCGAACCGAAGCAAGCGCTGGATCTACCGCTCGATCTGCGCGGAACGGCGTTCCAGCAGCGGGTCTGGCGCACTTTGTGCGGAATCCCAGCGGGTGAGACGCGCACTTACGCGCAGCTCGCCGCAATGGCGGGCAGCCCGAAGGCGATCCGAGCGGTGGCCCGGTCGTGTGCGACAAATCCTGTGTCATTGGCGGTGCCGTGCCATCGCGTGGTCGGCAGTAACGGCAGCCTGACGGGGTACCGCTGGGGCGTTCCGCGGAAGAAAGCGCTGCTGGAGCAGGAACGGAAGGTCGCCGTCACGTAGGGTTGTCCGAATGGCGGTTCGTCAGCTTTTGACGGTCCGCCTTCGCACACTGCGCATAGATCAGCTTTTCCCCCACCAGCGTGCCGCTTCACCGCCCGCCGAAGGGCTATACGCATTGCGTTCGGCTCGAACGAGAACGCGGCGCATGGGTCCGCCTGTGCGGCCATGGGCATTCCGCCACCGAGAAAGCGGCACGGCAAGGCGGGCGACACTATGGATCGATGCGCGCGGTCGCAGATCCAGACACGACTTCCTTGCCGTCCTGGTTCGTCGTGGACAACGCCAGATCCACGTAATGCTGGCCGCCCTCTTCTCGCAGAGCGACCACTGTGGCCTTCGAATCAAGAGTGTCGCCAGGCCAGACCTGATTGGTGAACCGCACACCAAATTTCGTCAACGTCCCGTCACCGACATAATTCGTCAGCATTTTCCCGGTCAGGCCCATGGTCAGCATGCCGTGCGCAAAAACGCCGGGATAACCGGCCACCTGTGTGGTGTAGACCTCGTCTGTGTGAAGCGGATTGTAGTCGCCCGATGCGCCCGCATACTGCACGACCTGAGTGCGCGACAGATTCTCGACAACGCGTTCGCTGTGTGTGTCGCCGACCTTCAGGATGGATGCTTTCAGTGTCATTGCAGTTCCCCTCAGCCCTGATCCACCGGACGCTCGGTCGTCACACCCACACCGCGCGCAGTGATGACAAGTTCGCCGTTCTGGTCGCGATATTCAGTTACACGTTCCCGGAATGTCAGCTTCCCGGCCCGTTTGCTTTCCTTTTCCCAGGTCTTGCCGGGCTTGGTTTCGACCGTCAGCACGTCACCAGGGCGGATATGACGGTGAAACTCGTAATGCTGTTCCGCGTGCAGGCCACCGGAGGATGTTGGCTTGCCCTCGATCCCCGTGGGGCCCCTTCCGGATCCAAACCACTTCTCGCCGGGCTTCGGACGCAGGTGGTAGTCCGGATCGAACTGTGCCACCGCCTGAGCAAAGCTGGGCGGAGCGATGATCTCGCCCACATCGGTGTCTTTAGCCGCCGCTGCGTCGTGATACACAGGATTGGTATCGCCGATCGCACGCGCGAACATCATGATGTGGCTTGCTTCGACGGGAAATGTGATCTTGGCCAAGGGTTCCCTCCGACTTCTCATACCGGAACAGTTTAGCAGGATCGCAAAAAGAAGAAACTGCCGGAGGCCCCGGTGAGGCGCCCGCTTCACCGCCTGCGAGCGCGCGCGGCGCTGGCAGCCACTGCGATTGCCACATTCAGCGGCCCCGACCCGATCGCCGGTTCAGCCGAAGGCATCCGGTTCCGGCGAGCGCCGGGCTGGATGCCGATCGGGCGGCGCGCCTATGCGATCGGTGACATTCACGGCCGCCGCGACAAGCTGGAGACGCTGCACACCTTGATCGCCGCCGACCTTGTCGCACGTCCAACCCGGTCCGCGGTACTCATCCATTTGGGCGACTACATCGATCAAGGGCCGGACAGCGCGGACGTGGTCGCGCTGCTTGCTGCGGGTGCTCCGATCGCCGGCATTCAGCTCGTCAACCTGCTGGGTGACCATGAGCGGATGCTGCTCGCCGGTCTCGATGGCGACCGCGCGGCGGCAACGGACTGGCTGTGGGCAGGTGGCAAGCAGGCGCTGGAGAGTTGGGGTCTGTCACCCGACCTGTCGCGCGAAGAATGGCTTTCTGCCCTTCCCGCAGCTCACGTCGCGTGGCTACGGAGCCTGTCCCTGACGCATCGGGAGGGCGGCTACCTGTTCGTACACGCCGGCATCCGGCCCGGCGTTATCCTGCAACATCAGTCGCGCGACGATCTGGTCACCATGCGCCAGCCATTCCTCTCCACGGAGCAGAACCTAGGGCTGGTCGTCGTCCATGGACACTCCTCGTCGCCGTCGGTGCAGATCGCGCCCAACAGGATCGGCCTCGACACCGGCGCCGGTATTGGCGGCAAGCTGACCTGCGCAGTACTTGAGGACGACCTGATAGGGCTGCTGGCAGCGTGAAGAGGAGCGGAAGTCCAACGTCAGTCCCGCCGCGGTTCACTGAACGTATCATCCAAAGGACATAGCTGCCGCCCTTCAGTGGCAACAGGACGGAGTGGCCGACGTCTTCCAGAAGGTCAATTCCTCCAGAACCTCTCTACCTGGCACTCGGCGTTGAGATCCTCGTCCACGTCGTGGCGAAAGTCGACCGCAAGTGTTCTTGGGTTGATCCTGTCGGCAAGGACCTGATGCGGCTCCTCGCCGACCGCCGCGGGCGCGCCCAGCAGGATCGGGGACCCGGCGGCCCTTCCTCCAGCAGTTCGGACGGACGCGCGTCGGTCCGGCAGGCGAACGGGCATGGCATATCTCTCCTGACTGTCGGACGCTCAGCCGGGATAGATCTGAACGCTGCGGGCGACCGTGTCTGCAACATGCTCTTTGGTCACGACGCCCCACACCTGCTGCGTTCCGCCACCAGGACTAACCACGATCGCCATTGATGCGTTGCGGTTCCAGATCGTCTTGATCACGTCGAATGCAACGTCGGTTCCGCGAACGATAGTGAATGCACCTGGACGCACGAGATCACCGAGCGGCGCGTCGTTGGCCGCAACCCCAAGAGTTCGGCGCAAGTCGATATTCACCCGCAAACCGCCGATGACGGCGTTGTTTCGGGTCACCACCACGTGGCGCAATCCGCCCTGCGCGGCCGACAGCTCAAGAAACCGCGCGAACGGGGTCTGTTCGTCGAGCACGAGCACGTCGCGCTCCATGATATCGGCCGCGCTGCGCACCAAAAACATATTGGCATGAAGCGCCTTAGGGATCGGATGCCCGCGGCGGACCAGTTTCAGGGTATAGATGTTTTCATTCGAAAGCACGCGGCGCATCCCCAAAGCCAGAGCGACCGCCAGAATCATCGGCAGGACGATCTCGTAGTCCCGGGTCATCTCGAAGATCATCGTCACCGCGGTCATTGCGGCGCCGGTGCCACCGCCGACCATCGCACCCATGCCCACCATAGCGAAGGCCGGCAAGCTGACCGGAGCGCCCGGAAGCACCACCTGCACAAGCGAGGCATAGGCCGCTCCAAGCGACGCGCCCATGAACAGCGACGGCGAGAAGATACCGCCGGATGATCCAGATCCCAAGCTTACCGAGGTCGCCAATAATTTGCTGACGAACAGGATCAGCAGAAAACCGGCACCTTGTATCTGATTGTGCAGCATGGCCTGGATCGAGGAATATCCGACGCCCTCGACGAAATAGTGTCCCTTCGCGACCCAGAACGCATACATCAACGCACCAACCAACAGCATTCCGGTCGCATGGCGGATGTAGCGCCCCGGAATGCGGTCAAAGCCGTCCTCGAGCAAATGCAATCCTCGGATAAACGCCGCGGCAGCGGCGCCAGCCACCAAACCCAGTACGCCATACAGGACCAGGATCAGGGCGGTGCTGACGTCGTTCGGCAAAGGTGCCAGATTGTTTGGCACGCTGAACGCGGGCTGACTGCCGAAGAACAATCGCCCGATGAACGTCGCCGAACCGGTCGCGACCGCCACCGGCAGAAAGGTATTGACGCTGATCTCCGGCAGCATCAGTTCCGAGGCAAACAGGACACCACCGATAGGGGTGTTGAATGTTGCGGCGATACCGGCGCCGGCGCCGGCGGCGACCAGCGTGATCCGCTGACCGGCCTGCATCGGCAGGACCTGTCCAAGCGTCGATCCCAGGGCCGACCCGATCTGAATGATCGGCCCCTCCCGACCTACCGCCGCTCCGGTCCCGATCGCAAACGCTGAAGCGATCGACTTCACCACCGCCACCACCGGCCGGATAATCCCCTGATGGTAGTAGATCGCGTCCATTACCTCGGGCACGCCGTGGCCCTTCGCCTCTGGTGCGAAGTTCGAGACGATCCACGTCACGCAGACCGCGCCAACCACCGGAACGACAACGATCCACGGGCCCCACGGATTGAGGGGCGTGAACAGGCTGGAATCGTACGCGAACGAAAACCGACCGAGGAAGAACAAGTTATGCACTAGCCCGATCAGCCCGCGAAACACCACCGCGCCGAAGCCTGTGATGATACCGACCAGCAGGGCCAGCAAGGCCAATGAAAGAAGATGAACCCTGCGGCCGGTGTCCTCAACGGGGAGTGGCGGCGGCGGGGGCGTTCGGGTGGACGTCCTGACGGTCGGTGCTGTATCCGCCGCCTCGACCGGCGTGTCCTCGGCCATGTCTTCATCCTTAGCAGCCAGGTTCCGCAACCTAATCGTCCGGCCAGTCCTCAAACTGAAAGCCTGAAAACTGGAAGCTTATGCCGGGGCGCGGATTGCCACGGCCTTCACGTCGTCGCCAACGCCGGCCTCGAATGCGGTAAAGTTTGTTTCGAAGCGCTCGATGAGATGTTTCGCCATGCGGTCGTAAGCAGCCTTGTCCGCCCACGCCTGGCGAGGGTCCAGCACTTCGTCCGGGATGCCGGGGACGTGCGACGGAATCCCCAGACCAAAGAACGGTTCGTGCCGGAATTCCATCTTGGTCAGCGACCCATCCAGGGCGCCACGCAGCAACATGCGCGTATGCTTGATCGCCATGCGACTGCCAACGCCGAACTGACCTCCGCTCCAGCCGGTATTCACCAGCCAGCAGGTGGCGCCATATCTGCCGATCAAATCCGCGAACATGCGCCCGTACACCTGCGGTCGGCGCGGCAAGAACGGATGCGCAAAGCAAGTGCTGAACGCAGCTTTCGGTTCGCGGCCGAGGCCCTTTTCCGTGCCGGCGACCTGGGCGGTGTAGCCGGACAGGAAGTGATACATTGCCTGCGCCGGTGTCAGCCGCGAGATAGGTGGCAGCACCCCGAATGCGTCGCAAGTCAGCATGAACACATTCTTCGGCTGGCCACCGCGCCCAGTCAGCTCGACATTGGGGATGAACTCGACCGGATAGCACGACCGCGTGTTCTCGGTCAGCGAGCCGTCTGTCAGGTCCAAGTTGCCGTGCCGGTCGCCGATCACGTTTTCCAACACGGCGCCGAAGCGGTGGGAAGCGGCCCAAATTTCCGGTTCGGCCTCCGGCGAAAGATTTATCACCTTGGCGTAGCAGCCGCCTTCGAAATTGAAGATGCCGCTCGGGCTCCAGCCATGCTCATCATCGCCGATCAGCCTGCGTTGCGGATCGGACGACAATGTTGTCTTCCCGGTGCCGGATAGACCAAAAAACAATGCGACGTCCCCATCCCTGCCGATATTGGCGCTACAATGCATCGGCATCACGCCCCGAGCCGGCAGAAGCCAGTTCAGGATGGTGAAAATCGATTTCTTGACTTCGCCGGCATACTCGCTGCCAGCGATCACGATCACCTTCTGCTCAAACGATAGGGCAATCGTGGTGGCGGAACGAACGCCGTCCACATCCGGGTCGGTATGGAACATCGGCGCATGCAGGATGACGTAATCCGGTTTGAAATCGTCGAGTTCTGTCTCGTGCGGTCGGATGAACATGTTGCGGGCGAAAAGCGCATTCCATGCCTGGGTGGTAATCAGACGGACGCGAACCCGAAATTCCTGATCGGCACCGGCATACAGGTCCTGGGTAAACAATTCCTGTCCCTGAAGATAGGCCTGGACGCGACCCTTGAAGGCACTGAATCGATCGACCGACATTCTCTGGTTGACCTTGCCCCACCAGACGTCCTCGGTCACGGACGGCTCGTCGACGACGAACTTGTCCTGAACGGACCGTCCCGTATGCGCGCCGGTCTCGACCATAAACGCCCCTGCGGCAGACAATCGCCCTTCGTTGCGGCGGATGGCCTCGGCGATCAAAGCAGGAGCACTCAGGTTGGCATGCACCGGGTGTGATGCGTAAACTCCTGTGCCCGCCAGCGCTTCTGCCGCATGCTTTTTCCAGCCGTTCTTAGTCGCGTTAACGTCAGTCAAGGCCAGTACCTACCCGCTTTACTCATTTAGTCCTCCCAAAAGACCTAACTGCCGCGGCCGCCGAGAGAGGCGGATCCGAGGTATGTTTCAGATCATGCTTTTTTATGCTCTGGATGAGCAAACGTCCACCTCCTGCCCGCTCGGTTTTTAAATAAGTCAATCCAGGTAAAGTCCGTGTCCCTGATCCGCTCCGGGAACCCGGCGCAAGCGCCGCACGTTTCCTCCTTATGAGCACGAAAGAACCGGATCCTCCCGCCAACACCAAGCTGCCGCCGCAACCGAGCCCGCCTGGAGGCGCGGCCGCTCTGCCCGCCGATCGCCTGCCGAAACCTTTCCTCGGCCCGCATGGCGATGAAAACCGTGATCCGCCCGCCAACGCACCGGCTCCGGTCCCGCCGACCGAAACCGTAAGAGACGCCGACCCGACGCACTGACCCCTTCGCGCCGCGTTCGCCTTGACCTCACACGGTCTTGGTCTAGAAGCGCACGGCAAGGAGCGCTTCATCTTGAACACTCTAACCGGCGTGAACAGCTTTCGAACCGGCCCTAACGAACGCGGCCGCTTCGGCGAATTCGGCGGGCGCTTCGTTGCGGAAACGCTGATGCCATTGATCCTAGAGGTGGAGCGCGCCTACAGCGAAGCCAAAGCCGACCCAGCCTTCGACGCCGACCTGAAGCACCATCTGACGCATTATATTGGTCGCCCGAGCCCACTTTGGTTCGCCGAACGGCTAACCAACTACCTCGCCGGGGCCAAGATCTATTTCAAGCGCGACGAGCTGAACCACACTGGCAGCCACAAAGCCAACAATTGCATGGGCCAAATTTTGCTGGCCCGTCGCATGGGCAAGACCCGCGTCATAGCCGAAACCGGCGCCGGGCAACACGGCGTCGCCACCGCGACAGTGTGCGCGCTTTTTGGCCTGCCCTGCACGGTCTACATGGGTGCCATCGACGTGGAGCGCCAATCCCCCAACGTGTTCCGCATGAAGCTACTCGGTGCCGAGGTGAAACCGGTGACCTCCGGTGCCGGCACCCTCAAAGACGCGATGAACGAGGCGATGCGCGACTGGGTCGCCAATGTCGCCGACACCTACTACCTCATCGGTACTGTCGCCGGACCCCACCCGTATCCGATGATGGTGCGCGACTTCCAGTCGGTAATCGGTGAGGAAGCCAAACAACAATTGCAGCAGATGGAGGGCCGCCTGCCCGACGCCGCTGTCGCCTGCATCGGCGGCGGTTCCAACGCCATGGGCTTGTTTCATCCGTTTCTGGATGATCCGACTGTACGCCTGATCGGCGTCGAAGCGGGCGGCCATGGCATCGAGACCGGCCGGCATGCTGCTAGCCTGACCGGCGGCCGCCCCGGCGTGCTGCATGGTAACCGCACCTACCTGCTGCAGGACGATGACGGCCAGATCATCGAGGCGCACAGCATCAGCGCCGGCCTCGACTACCCGGGCATTGGCCCGGAGCATGCCTGGCTACACGACATCGGCCGCGCCGAATACGTCTCCGCCACCGATCAGGAAGCCCTGGCGGCGTTCCAGCTCTGCACTAGGACCGAGGGCATCATCCCCGCTTTGGAGCCGGCACATGCTCTGGCCCACGTGACCAAACTGGCGCCCACAATGGGTCCGGAAAAGATTATCCTGATGAACCTTTGCGGCCGGGGCGACAAAGACATCTTTGCTGTTGCCCAACATCTCGGGGTCAAACTTTGAGCCGGATCGCCGCCAAGTTCGCCGAGCTGGGGCGCCAGGGGCGCGGTGCGCTGATCCCATTCCTGGCGGCCTGGGACCCGGATGAGACCAGTTCGATGGCGTTGCTGCGCGGGATGCCCGAAGCCGGCGCCGATCTGATCGAGATCGGCATGCCGTTCACTGACCCGATGGCCGACGGCCCGATCATCCAGGCGGCTAGCAAACGAGGCCTCGCCGCTGGGGTCAAGGTCGCCCACGTGCTGGCCATGGTGCGCGAATTCCGCCACGCCGACGAGACGACGCCGATCATCCTGATGGGTTATCTGAACCCGATCCTATCCTACAGTCCCGAACGTTTCTGCATTGATGCCGCGCGGGCGGGTGTGGACGGTCTGATCATCGTCGATCTCCCAACCGAGGAAGCTGATTTGCTTCTGCCTTTCAGCAACGCCAACGGGCTGGATTTCGTTCGCCTGGTCGCGCCCACGACTGATGACGAGCGCCTGCCGCGTGTGCTGAACGGCAGCTCCGGCTTCGTCTATTATGTCAGTATTACCGGGATCACCGGGACATCAAGCGCGACAGCGGAACATTTGCGGGCAGCCATCCCCCGCATCCGGCGCGTGACCAATCTGCCAATCGCTATCGGGTTCGGCGTGCGCTCGCCCGAACAGGCCGCGACCGCAGCGACAGTGGCCGACGCGGCCGTCGTGGCCTCGGCCTTGATCGACACCTTGTCCACGACTCTCGACGGTGACGGCAAGGCCCCTCCCGGTGCCGTCGAAAAGGTTCTGGACCAAGTACGCGGATTGGCGGCGGCCATCCGACGATAATATGGTTGCTCACTATCGTTGCGGCGCGGGTCGGGCAGTTCAGTGAGCGATTTCGTCTCGGGTGGGTGGCGCCAACGATTGATGTCTACAAGGTTATGGCGTCTTCTGAAAGATCCTTTCGTCCTCCTTAACCGATCAATGATGCGGAATGCAACGCGCCCTGTGCATAACCGTGCGGCCTCAACAGCGTGGGCCCGCCCCCGCCGCTTCCCGCTAAGGCTAGGCCGGACAAGGCTAAAATCGTCTGGGTACCCGGCTTGCCTTCCGGGTTTCGCCGATCCATAAATCCGC
>DASYBP010000232.1:0-4100 GCA_036500715.1 Rhodopila sp. | reverse complement strand
CTGGCCCATACGCGTCGACAGCCACCAAGCCGGTATGTGACCACGTAAACGGCGGTGCCGTCGTTGCGTTGACGCTCGCGGATGAATGTCATGAGGCAGCATCTTTGCGGCGAATGTGCTGACGTAGTGCTGACTGGCTTGGTATCTACAATCGTTTGTGCTGGTAAATCGGTAGACCTGCCGGGAACCGAAACCGGCCTCCTGCCAGTCGATGTGCATCCTGATCTGCCGGTTCGTTCCTTTTCGGTGCAGTTCAGTCCAACTCGTACCTGCGGCTTCGGTTTCGATCTTGACGGCGTCACGGGTTGTCATCATCCTTCAGCCTTTCGGCTAGGAGCTAATGCGTTACTGCCGGCAGAAGGTCGACATCGCGCCGTGATCGGCATCGAACTGTGTCCCCGTGGCCGCGATCAAGCAACAGCTGGGTGAGGTGGGTGCCGACCACGCCGGTCGGTCCGGTCACTAGAAACGTACTCATGAAACTCGGTCCCCTATTTGTGGGTAGTGCTCTTCGTTATTTGCCGTATCGGATACGCGCCTGGCGGAGGCAAATTGACCAAGCCCGAGTTTGGATCGCAGCCAGCTGCCCATTTCGGCGATGGCTTGATCTACTTCGGGGACCCGGCCGGCCGCGACGATGAACGAGTGTTGGCCGCCGGAGACCGATCGCAATAACACGTCGTTTCCGGCTGCTTCGGCGTGTTGCGCCAATTCCGCGGCTTCGCCGGCGAGCAATTCGTCTTCCCCGTAGTAGATGGCGGTCGGTGGTAGTCCGGAGAGCTCAGCTTTGAGCAGATTGATGCGCGCGTCGTCCCACCCGACGCCGGTCTCATCGAGCCATAGGGATCGAAAGAGCTCCAGCAAGGGACGTGACAGGATCTTGTCGGCATCAGCGTTGCTGTCGATGGTGGGGTTGGAAATGGTCATGTCGACCCAGGGAGATACGGACAGGATCGCACCAGGAAGTGGCGCGCCTGAATCACGCAGTCTAAGAGCGAGACTGATGGCGAAGTTGCCGCCGATGGAGTGCCCGACACTGGCGATGTTCTGCGGCCGGTACCCCCGGTCGAGCAGCCACCGATAGGCGTTGTCAACGTCGTTGATCTGGGCGGGAAATTTGTGCTCGGGGGATCGCCGATAGTTGAGCACCAACGCGGGGACACCGGCCGCCTTTGCGATGTGGGCGGCAGCCTTGCGATCGGAATGCATTGAGGCGAGGACGGTGCCCCCCATGTGGTTGTGCAGCAGCACGGCGCTGTCATCGCTGTCGTTAGGAACACACCACAGCGCCTCGACGCCGTCCACATCCTGCTCGGCGTAAGTGACGGCTTCGGGTTCTTTGGTTGCCAGATGAATCGACTCGATGATGTCTCGAATCGTTGGTAGGTCAAGGTTCGGGTCAGAGGTTCGTGTCTGTAGCCCGGCAAGGAACTGTGCGAATTCGATCGATTGACTGCTGGCCATGTTATTTGCCTTTCTGTGCTTTCGGATTAAATGGCGTTGGGCGCTGGACTTTGTCGGCGTGGGGATCAGAATCGGCGGTCCGCGTTGATGAACTGGGCGGCGCGCTCACCGATGACCACGCACGGGGCCATTGTGTTGCCGCTGGTGATCCGCGGCATGATCGAGGCGTCGGCGATGCGCAGGTTGTCGACGCCGTAAACATTGAGGCGGCCATCGACCACCGACATGCGATCGCGCCCCATTTTCGCGGTTCCCGATTCGTGCCAATAGGTGGTCACGGCGTTGCGCAGATAGGTTTCAAGTTCCGCGCCTGTGAGATCGCCCGGCATGACTTCGCGCTGGACGAATCCGCGAAGCTCGGCCGAGTTTCCTATTTCGCGGAGAAGTTCGATGCAGGCGATCGCTGTTTTCAGATCATCCGGGTGTGACAATGCGTTGGCTTTGATGCGGATCGGGTCCTCCGGATCGGGGCCCGATAGCCGCAGCCGGCCGCGGCTGTGTGGGTGTGTCGGCGAGCCGAACAGAATCCAACTGTTCTCGGGCAGACCGAATTTGGCAGCGTTTTCTAAAGTTGCCTTGGGGAACGGCCCCAGACAGGCGAACAGGTCGGGACCGTCGACCCCGGCCGCCCCGGAGTCCCAATACAGGGTCGATCCCACCTGGGTGTTGCCCCGGATGGTTTCGGGAAACTGCCAGACACAATCGAATCCGAAATGATCTTGAAGGTTCCGCCCAACGCCGGGTAAATGCTCCCGGACCGCAATTCCGACGCGGCGCAGTTCGGCTTCGTCGCCGATGCCGGACTGCATCAGCACTTTGGGAGTGTGAATCGCCCCCAGCGACAGCACCACTTCGGCCTCGGCGGCGATCCGGTGCATCGCGCCACCATGAATCAACTCGACACCGACGGCGCAGGTGGCCTTGAACAGCACCCGCGTTATCAACGCGTGTGGCACGACGGTGAGGTTCGGCCTGTCCAGGTAGGGGCCGACGTAGGTGCGAAACACCGACAGGCGCTTACCATCACGCCAGCGCAAGTCGGTGATGGCGGCGCCGCGGTTTTCCTCCATCATGCGACCATTGGGACTTTGGTAGGTCGGAATCCCGACTGCCCTGGCCGCATCAACGGTCGCCACGGCGAGAGGGTGCACATCGGGTGCGGGTTGAACGAAGATCGGTCCGCCGCTGCCGCGGTGGTGCGGTTCGCCGGCGCCTTGCCAATGCTCGATCGAGCGGTACAACCCCAGAACTGGCTCGTATCCCCAACTCGGCTCGCCGGATTCTGCGGCGTAGTGCTCCCAGTCACTTCGATGTCCGCGCGCCCAAATCATCAGGTTGATACTTGAGCCGCCTCCGAGCACCTTGCCCATTGAAAACGGGATCGAGCGGCCGTTCAGCAACGGGTCGGGCTCTGATGTGAAATTCCAATCCCGTTCGCTACCAAGGTTGGTGGGCCACTGGCCGGCCTGGGTGACTGCGGGTGTGTCGTCGGCGCCGCCGGCTTCCAGGAGTAACACTTCGACGCCGGGATTTTCGGCGAGCCGGCGGGCGACCACCGACCCCGACGACCCCGCGCCGCAGACGATCACGTCGTAGCGCGGCTGGAACACGGCCAAATCCTGCGTCCACTCCAATGCCTGGTCGCCTGCCATCCCAAGCCTTCCATTCGTAATCCATAGAATCACGCTCGTTATATAACGGACGCTATCCTATAGTGGAGGCGGCGTCAAGGAGGAAAAAATGAGGTATCCGCCGGATCAGAAGGAACGTGCGCGCGAGGCGTTGCTGCGTGCAGGCGCTCGTTTGCTAAAAACCAATGGCTTCGAGGGCGTCGGGGTCGACGGTCTCGCTGCTGCGGCGGGCGTGACGTCCGGAGCGTTCTATTCAAACTTTCCCAGCAAGGAAGCCATGCTCGAGGCTGTCATCGGCGCCGGGCTGGGCGAACCGTTCCTCATGGATACCGATTCGGCCACCCGCGCCGAGGCACGGGCGCGCCTGCTCAGTTTTGTCGAGGAATACCTCAGCGCCGATCACAGCCTCGACCCTGCCGAAGGCTGCGTGATGCCGGCGTTGAGCGCCGATGTCTCACGTGCGCAACCGCGGGTCAAAGACGCCTATCAGCGCAAGATGACCGCCTTCGTCGATCGCGTTGCCTTCCTACTCGATGGCGACGAGGCAGATCGGCACCGACGGGCATGGAGCATCGTCGCCCTCATGGTCGGAGCAATCCTGATCTCGCGCGGCTTGCCCGAACAAAGCGAATCCAGGACCGCGCCACTCGGTGCCGCCTTGCGCACCCTAGCCACGCTGATAGGTTTTGAAGCCGACGATGTTCAGCAATGATGCTTCCGCCGGGCCCCGCCGATTACAGACACCCTGGTGCCTCGGCGCGATCGCCGAAGGCGAGCTGCTTGCCTAATGGGCTACACGCTCGCCATTCGTTGCCCGGCGCTGGTCAGCATCAGCGGAAAATCGTGGAGTCGCGGCACCGGACGCAATCCCCGTGAGGCCTTCGCGTTCGAGCCGGCGCAGGCAACGCCGATCGAATCCCATTAGGCGTTGATGTTGACTTTCAAGTCGAGTGGGTAGACGCGCCATACCGCTCGCGGTTGGCTGTCCATCGTCAACTGAAGCAC
>DASYBP010000231.1:0-4770 GCA_036500715.1 Rhodopila sp. | reverse complement strand
ATCGTCGACTTGCCCGATCCGCTGCGGCCGACGACGCCCAAGACTGTTCCGGGCCCGACGCCGAAGCTGACCCTATCGAGTGCCGGGTTCATGGCACCAGGATAAGTGTAGACCACCTTGTTGAAGGCGAGGGAACCTTGCACCCGGGGGCGCAGCCCAGCGGCCGGATCGGCTGATTCGGGACGCTGGTTCAACACCGAGGCCGCCAGATTGGTCGCGGTGCGCACCTCGCCGATGTCTTCCATCAGCTTCGCCAGGCTCGCCAGCGGCTGGGCGACACGGGCGCTCAGCATCATGAAGGCGACCAGGCCACCGACCGCGACCGTTCCGGGATCGACCAGCGTTATGTACGCGCCGACCAGCAACACCCCGCGCTGCATGAAACCCTCGATCGGAGTGATCAGCATTTGCGGCAGGTTGGCGAAGCGTCCGGCCACGATTTTGGCTTGGGTTGCTTCGGCGACGCGGCTGTCCCAGCGGTCCTTCTGTTGCGGCTCCAGAGCCAGGGATTTGACGGTGCGGATCCCGTGCAAGGTTTCCACCATCACGCTCGACTTCGCCGTCTCGGCGTCAATGAAGCGCTTTACGCGGCGGCTCATGGGTTTCATGAAAGCCACCAGGATTACGCCGATTGCCCCTGCCGCAAGCAGCACCATCCACGACAGAACCGGCTGTAGTAGAAAAAGGATCGGCAGCAGCACGATCAGGGTGACCAGGTCCAGCATTGTGGTCAATAGTTTGCCGGTGAGGAATTCGCGGATCTTGCTGATCTGCAGCCCGGTCATCGACCAGATGTAGCCGGCCTGGTTGCGCTCGAAATAATCCAGCGGCAGGCGCAGCAGCCGTTGGAACACATGCAGATTGAGCTTGGCATCGACGCGGGCTCCGACCACCAGGATCAACTGGCGCCGCGCGTAGCCCAGCAGCGTTTCGGACAACATGGCGACGCCGATCAACAGCGACATCAACACCAACGTGGACAGGCTTTGGTGGGTCACAACCTGATCGATCACCGTCATCACCATCAGCGCCGGCAGCACAGTGAGAATGCTCAGCACAACCGAGGCCAGACCGACATCACGCATGGCGTGGCGTTCCATCCACACCAGCTCCGCGACCCAGCCCAGGCTGAATGGTGCGTCCTCGCCGGTTGCCTTGCTGCGCTTGGCGCGCATCAGAACAGCCTCGCCGGCCCAAACCTGCGCGAGTTCGGACTTGGTCAGGGCGATGGGCGCATCCTTGGCGCCAAGCTGGGAATGCCGGATCAGGACCAGGTCGCGCTTTTTGTCGGCTGCGACCAGCAAGGCCGCGCCACCGTCGTTCAGCAGCAGGACGACCGGCGCGGAGACGTCCAGGGTGACAAGCTGCTTCCACGGCAACCGCACCGCCTTGGCCCACAGGCCGCTCGAGCGCAGCCAGTCCGTCAGTGCCGCCGGCGACGGGACATCATCGGCTGCAACGCGAAGATCGCTTTGATGCAGTTCAGCGCCGTGAAACCGCGCGGCAGCGGCAACCGCCATAAGACGGATCCGGATCGCGACCTCGCCGCCCGGCGTCGGTATCTTCCCCTGGCCGATCGTCTCCAGGCTGGTCTTGTCCGAAACTGTACCCATCGCCTCGTTCCCCCAAACGCCGCAGCCGGATCGCTGCCCGCGGGGTGAGTGCCATGCGCGCCGGATTCAAGGAGTGACCAAGGGCACACCGCCCGGCCGAAATCCGATCCGCCGAAATATTTTGGCAATCGATGTGAAACGTGACCGACGTCACCATTGGCGCTTTGTAATCGGGGCAGTTTCCACCCGCCAACTGCACTGCACTTGCGCAGTCCAGTCAGAGGCATGCCCGGATCAGTATTCGGGACTACAAAAACGTAACAGGAGAAGACCAATGGCCACCGACATCGACGTAAAGAGCATCACGACGCTGGACGATCAGGCGGATCCCACCTTCAACCAGTTGCTCGGCATCAACAACGAAGGCACGATTGCCGGCTACTTCGGCAGCGGCCTGCCGGGGCATCCCAACAAGGGCTACACCCTGACGCCGCCGTACGGCCAGGGCAACTATCACAACGAGAACTTCCTGGGTTCGGTGCAAACCCAGGTTACCGGCATCAACAACAACGGCGTCACGGTCGGCTTCTGGGCCGACGCCAACAACGCCAACAACGCCAACAACAACTTCGGCTTCTATCAGAAGAATGGCTCGCTCTTCGACGTCGTCGACCCGATGGGGCAGGGTAAGGCCGCCAACGGCATGACGGTGGAACAGCTTCTCGGCGTCAACGACAAGGACAAGGCGGTCGGCTTCTGGACCGATGCAAACGGCAACAACCACGGCTTCACATACGACATCGGTTCAAAAAGCTTCAATGAGGACAATATCGCCGGTTTCGCCAGCACGGAAACGACCGCGATTAACAACGAAGGTCACATTGCCGGTTTCGTTGCGGCCAACGGAAACGACGTGAGCTTCATCCAGAAAGGCAACCAGCTCGAGTGGTTGAACGGACCGAAAGGCGCCGTGTCGACGCAGGCTTTCGGTATCAACAATGCGGACCAGGTTGTCGGGTCCTACACCGATGCGACCGGAGCCATGCACGGCTTCCTGTTCGACGAAAAGTCCAAGACCTACGCGACCATCGACGATCCCAATGGCGTCAAAGGTCCGACCGGGATGACCGTCCTGAACGGCATCAACGACAAGGGCCAGGTTGCCGGCTTCTATCTGGATGCTGCCGGAAACACCGACGGTATGCTGGTCCAGGTCAGCGTCCACCATAGCTGATGCCCGCTGGATGTGGCGTTCGCGGTTCGCGCGGACGCCACACCCCGGGACTGCCCGTGATCACACTTTCAGCGGCACCCAGATCTCAAAGCCGCCCATGCCGGTTCGCGGGTCGAACCGTTCATCGTAACGCTCGAACACCGGCGCGTCCGCGGGCTTGTGCCCCGACTTTGGCAGCCAGTCGTTGAAAATCGTCGTAAATGTCCCCTGCACAGTCGAGACGTGCTCGCTGTGCGTGAACACCGCATAACGCTGTTCGCTGACCCGCAGCCGCGCAAAGTCCTTTGGTAAGGACGATAGATCCTCAACCTCCACGCCCGCGATATAGTCAAATCCGGTATCGTCGGTGTTGTAACAAACCCCGTAGGCAACCGCGCCAACCTGGCCGGGCACATGGCCCAGATGCGCGCCGAACCGTTGCCACAACCCCGGCAACCCGCCGAGTGAGCCGAATGAAAATCGCTCGCCCAGGCCGGCGATCAGCAGGGTCCGGCCGTTCTCCATACGTGGCGCTGGCAGCGCCATTTTCGCTGTCTCGTCCATTCGCAAAGGCTCCATCAGTTCAAGGGTTTCGACAGTGCCGCCGGCGCGCACGGTGTCCGGCGTCAAGCCGAACTGGTCCCGAAACGCCCGCGTGAATGCCTCATGCGAGCCATACCCCGCTTCGAGCGCGACCATCAGAATATCCGGCGCCCCGTTTGCCAGCGCTCGGGCGGCTTCGGTCAGCCGTCGCGCCCGGACATAGCGCATCACAGGCAGGCCGGTCGCCGTGCCGAACACCCGAACCATGTGAAACCGCGACACGCCGGCGATGTCAGCGATCTCCGCCAGTGTGATCTCGGCCCCGAAGTGGCTTTCGATGTACCAGAGTGCCTTGGCCACGGGGTTCATGAGTTTTTCCGCATCAAACATCCGCCACCACATTAGGCCGTCCGGCAGCGCGCACTTGATCGCGGTTGCGCAATGCCGGATCGTCGCCGCACCCAGGCCTGAAGGTCATAGCGTGATCCATCCGAAAAAGCCGCAATCAACCGCGGCCGTCGCGGCGCACTACGACGAGCTCGACAGCTTCTACCGCGAAATCTGGGGCGAGCATGTCCACCACGGCTATTGGCCGACCGGCCGCGAGAGCGCGGCTCAGGCCGCGGTTGCTCTGGTCCAATTGCTGGCCGAGTGTCTGCGCCTCTCTCCCGGTCAGCGCGTCTGCGACATCGGTTGCGGCTACGGCGAAACCGCTCGGTTTTTGGCCGCGAGGCACGCTATCAACGTGACCGGCGTTACCATATCGGCGGTGCAGGCCCGGCGAGCCGAGGCGCGATCGGCGACACCGGGACGCGTGTCCGTGCAGGTTCAGGACTGGCTCACGAACCGCTTTGCTTCGCAGAGCTTTGATCGGGCCTATGCGATCGAAAGTTCCGAGCATATGACGGATAAACAACGATTTTTTCAGGAGGCATTCCGGACGCTGAGGCCGAACGGCGTGTTCGTCGTCTGCGCCTGGCTGGCGCGGCGCGAACCACGGCCCTGGGAGATCCGCTACCTGCTCGAGCCCATCTGTCGGGAGGGGCGACTACCGGGTCTCGGGGATGAGGCGGACTACCGGCTTCTTGCCGAACACGCCGGATTTAACGTGCTCCAGGTTAAGGATATCAGTGATCAGGTCAGCCGCACCTGGGCGATCTGTATCCGGCGGATGCTGGGCAAGTTCTTCACCCAGCCACGCTATCTGCGTCTTCTGCTGAACGGCGAAGCAACAAATCGGATTTTTGCTCTGACGATGATGCGGATCCTCATCGCGTATCGAACCCGCTCGATGCGATACTGCGTCCTTGTCTTCCGGCGGCCGTAACCTGCCAGCACTCCGGTGCCCGCCCCGCTGTAGCCTAGTGGTGAAAATCAGACGGACGAGTCCGTGCGAAACGGCGGAAAGCCGGGCGGCTCGGCCGAGAGTGAGGGTTCCATCCGTCAGATTCTATCCACTAG
>DASYBP010000230.1:0-3082 GCA_036500715.1 Rhodopila sp. | reverse complement strand
GCGGAGAACCGCTTCGACTTCGTCGATGTCGCCAGCCCGCCGGTGCCGTCGCTGCTGCGGGAATTCTCCGCACCGGTAAAACTGTCCGGACTGTCGGCGGACTGGCTGCGCTTTCTGGCGGCGCACGACACCGACCCATTCGTGCGCTGGGACTCCGGCCAGCAGTTTGCCTCCGCCGCGCTGCTGGACATGGTGTCGGTCATCCAGTCCGGCGGCGAACCAAAGGTGGACCCGGCTCTGATCGAGGCGGCCGCATCCGCCCTGGACCAGGAACCGGCATTCGCCGCCGAGGTTCTTTCGCTGCCAGGCGAGGCGACGCTGGCCGACAAGATGGACGTGGTCGATGCTGATGCGATCCATACCGCTCGGGATCGCACGCGAGCCGCCATCGGCCAGGCGCTGAGCAACGAATTCAGGGCGATGTATGATCGGCTGACGGACGCCAGTGGCTACACCATCGACGGCCCAGCGATTGGCCGGCGCGCCCTGCGCAACACCTGCCTGGGTTATCTTGTCGCCAGCGGCGATACATCGGCGGTAGGACTGGCGAAAGCACAGTTCGATGCGGGCCAGAACATGACGGATGTATTGGCGGCGCTGGGCATATTGTCCAATGTCGACTGTCGGGAGCGGCTGCAGGCGCTGACTGCATTCTACCAGGCGTGGCATCATGATCCGCTTGTGCTCGACAAGTGGTTTGCCATCCAGGCGCTGTCGTCCCTGCCCGACACTCTGCGTTCGGTCGAGGCGTTGAAGACCCACCCCGACTTCGACCTGCGCAATCCTAATCGGGTTCGCGCACTGATCAGTAGTTTCGCGGGCAACCAGGTGCGCTTCCATGCAGCATCCGGCGCGGGCTACCGGATGTATGCGGACACCATTATCCAGCTTGACGCTTTTAATGCCCAGGTGGCTGCCAGAATGATATCGCCGCTGGGTCAGTGGCGGCGATTCGACGCCGCACGCCAACGCCTGCTGAAACAGGAACTGCAACGGATTCTCGACCTTCCCGGCCTGTCGCGGAACACGTTCGAAATGGCATCGAAGAGCATCGCATGACCGGTTTTTGCGACCGCGCCTGGCAGCGGACCAGCGAACTGCGAGCAGCCATCGACAACCTGCCGTTCAACCGTGAACTCGCGGACGGGACACTGGACCCGCAGCGATTTCGCTTCTACATCCAACAGGATGCGCTCTATCTGGACGAGTACAGCCGCATCCTAGCCATGGCGGGCGTGCGCGGGCCCGACGGCGCAACCTTGCGTCTGTTCGCGGAGTCCGCACTGGAAGCCGTTGCGGTGGAGCAGGCGCTGCACGGTCAATACCTGAGTGAATTCGGCGCGCAGGCAGTGGAGCCATCGCCCGATTGCCTGGGTTACACCAGCTTCCTGCTCGCCACGGCGTACCACGAGCCGTGGGAGATCCTGATGGCGGCTGTTCTGCCTTGCTTCTGGATCTACTGGGACGTCGGCAATACCATTGCCCGCAAGGCGGCCGCGGAAAACCGCTATCGCGCGTGGATTAATACCTATTCTGATGAAGCCTTCGGCAATGCCGTTCGGGCGGTGATCGTGGCGACGGACAGCGCCGCGGCGGCCGCGTCGGATCGTCTCGGGGATCGGATGATGACGGCTTTCATCCGGTCCACACAATATGAATACCTGTTCTGGGATGGCGCCTACCAGCTTCGGCGCTGGCCCGGGGTCTAGGATGGCTCCTTGTATCCTGCCTCCGGTATGCCCTGCTCGTTTCCGTAGTATTTGTACGGCAGGAACTTCCCGGACATGGTGATCCTGACCCGGTCGCCCTTCGGGTTGGCCTCGCGATCGATCTGCATATCGAAGTCGATCGCCGACATGATGCCGTCGCCGAACTCTTCCTCGATCAATGCCTTCCAGGCTGGTCCGTTCACCATCACCAGCTCGTAGAAGCGGTACAGCAACGGATCGGTCGGCGGCATCGGCGACCCTCGATATGGTATCTCGTTCAACATCCGCTCCTCCGCCGCAGTGAGCCCGAACAAAGTCGCAGCCCGCTTCGCCAGCGGCTTGACCAGTTTCATCTGGCCAAGCAGTGCACCGACAATCAGCACGTCCGATACACCGCCGATCTGCTCGCAAATGTAGGCCCAACTCCAATCGTTCTCACGTTTGACGTCGAGAATTTTGTCAGTCAGATCGGCTCGTTTCATCGCGTACCTTTCGAGCCCCTATGGAAGCTTGCTGTGCGACCCGTCGCAGCGCGGCTGATTGCCCGTTGTCTTGCAGCCGCAGAACCACACGCTACCTGCCCTTTCGGCATCGAACTTCACGGGCGAAAAAGCGGAACCCTTGTGCGAACCATCGCAGAACGGCTGATTGCCGCTTTTGCCACAGGCGCACCACCAATAGGATTTTCCGGCTTCTACGGTAAACTCGTACGGTGCCTTCTGTGCGACGACAGGCTGTGATTCAGACATGACAATCCCTTTGTGCTATTTCGGGCAAACCTCGGCGCCGTACAGCCGGCGCGCTTCCGCCGGGGTAACGTAACCGTCTCGCACGTCTTCGCAAAGAGCATCTCGGTCACGTCCGCTCGGTGGCCCGTAGCCACCTGATCCCGGCGCTTCCATCACCACCAGCGCCCCTGCGGGAGCCAGGAAGGCACCCTTGCTCGTCAGCCTGCGCGGATGGCAGCCTGGCGTGATCAGCGCCAGCCGAGCGGGCTCGCCGGCCAGTCCGCCGTCGAGCCCGAAGGGGGGCGTGACCGTCCGTTCGCAGCAAACCGCCGCCTGCGCCGGGTTTCCCAGCACCCGCCATACGCGACGAGCGCCCAAGCCGCCGCGATAGGTTCCCGCCCCACCGCTGTCCGGGATCAGCGAGTACTCCTCCACGCGCAGCGGAAAGCTCATTTCCAGGATTTCGATCGGCGTGTTGCTCATATTGGAAACCGTGCTGGCCACTGCGTTGATGCCGTCTTTGGTCGGCCGCGCGCCGAAGCCGCCCTTGACCGATTCGTAGCTGACGAAACGATCGCCGGTCCGGTAATCGGTCCCACCAAAGGTGATGACGGCGGAGGTCCCTTGCGAGCCGGCCATCACCGT
>DASYBP010000229.1:0-4452 GCA_036500715.1 Rhodopila sp. | reverse complement strand
CGAACTCCTGGATATTGTGCAGCGCAGCGTGGGAGCAGCGGCCGCCGGACGTCAACCGCGCGATCAGAACTCGACCTGCTCGACCGCGATGACCTCCGGCACGTAGTGCCTCAGCATGTTCTCGATCCCATGCTTCAGGGTCGCGCTGGACGACGGACAGCCGGAGCACGAGCCCTGCATGTGCAGTCGAACGACGCCCTCGCGGTAACCGCGGAAGACGATGTCGCCACCGTCGCCGGCAACCGCCGGCCGGACGCGCGTGTCGATCAGTTCCTTGATCTGCTCAACCACTTCGCGGTCGGCTTCGTCCACGTCCTCTTCGTCGAGATCCGCGCCAGCGCTCTCGATCACCGGCCGTTCGGCCACGAAATGGTCCATGATCACGCCCAGCACCTGCGGCTTCAGCGCCTGCCAGGCGATCGCGTCGGTCTTGGTGACGGTGACGAAGTCGCCGCCGAAAAACACCCGCGCGACCCCCGGCAGGGCGAACAGCGCAGTGGCGAGCGGACTGCGCGTCGCGCTGACGGCGGAGGCGAAATCAGCGGTGGACAATCCCATGACCTCACGTCCTGGGAGGAATTTCAACGTGGCGGGATTTGGCGTGCCTTCGGTTTCGATGAACATGGCGATGGCTTGTCCTGTCCTGGTTAATCCGGACCGCAAGAGTCCGGTCTCGGTACGGCTGATATCGGTCGAAATCGGCGGTATGGCAAGGGGAGAGCGGTCGATGGGGAACCGTGGGGTTAGTCCGCCGCGAGGGAGACGCCGCCGAGGCGAGCGGCGTCGGCATAAGCCCGGACGGCGGCGCCAAACTGCTCAAAAATGGCCTTGGACACCGCGTCGGTGCGCCAGTCGTATTCCGGATGCCACTGCACGCCCACCGCGAAACCGATCGCCGGGCCGGCCTGACTGGAGACGACCCGGACGACCTCGATGGTGCCATCCGGCGCCACGCCTTCGGCCACCAGGCCGGGGGCCAATTGGTTGATGCCCTGATTGTGCAGAGAATTGACCGCGATCTCGATCTTTCCGGCCAAGCGGTGCAGCCAGCCGCCTGGCGTCACGCGAATGGCGTGCGCCTTTGCCGTGCGGACGCGCGACGACGGCTGCATTGGCGTAGAGTGGTCCATCCGATCCGGCAGATCCTGCAACCGTTGGTGCAACGACCCCCCGAGTGCCACATTCAGCTCCTGAAAGCCGCGGCAAATCGCCAGCAGAGGAACGCCGCGCGCCACCGCCGCGCGGATCAGCGGCAACGTGATGCCGTCGCGGGCGGGATCTTCCGGTGTGCCCTCGGCGTGCGGCGGACCGTCATACAGTGTCGGCTGCACATTCGAGCGGCTGCCGGTCAGCACGATGCCGTCCAGGCGGTCCAGCAAAGTCTCGATGTCCGCTGTCGGTCCGTTGGCGGGCAACAACACCGGGACAGCGCCGATCACCTCGTCGGTGGCTCGCACATACGTGTCGGCGGCCGCATGGTTCGGCATTCCGAAAACGCCGAACTGCTTGGTGCAGCAACTGATGCCGATCAACGGCTTGACGACGCGCGGCGACCTCATCTCGGCGAGGATCATCTCCTAGTTTGACGGCAAAAAGAAGGCTTTTTCTTCCCGCCTGACACATGACCGCCATGCCTACGGCCCTCACCCCGACTTGGCGGCGGGTGTCACGATCTGCTCGAACAGTCGCGGATCGAAGGTGCCGCCGACCTGCACGTTAGACAGGGTTACATGGGTCTGCCGACGCTGTGCGTCCACCACGGTCCATTGACGCAGGGTCAGCGGCGGGTCGGCGAAAACCAAGGTCAGCGAACCGTCGCCGGGGTTGTCGGTGCGGGTGAGGGTGAGCTGAATCTGGCCGGGAACACGCTGGATCGCGGTGACGGTGACAGGTCCCGAGAGCTGCACGCGCTCCGCCAGCAAAATGCCGAGTGGCGTGCGGTTTAGGGCGATGGTGCTGGTCTGCTGCAGCGACGAGTCGTGGAACGTCAGCACGCCGTGCGAGGCGATCAGCAGAAATGGCGACGGCGGATCATACTGGAAGCGCATGCGGCCGGGCCGGACCATCCAGGCGGTGCCCTGCGAAACGCCGCCATCCTGGGCGACCTGCATGAAATGCGCCTTCAGCGAGGTCAGGCTGTTCAGGTAGGCTTCGGTGCGCGCGATGTCGACTTTGTCTTGCGCCGAAAGAGCGAGGCCGGGTGCTGCCCTCGCGGTCACGCTGAGCGGCAAAAGCCCTGCGGCGGAAAGCAATACGGTACGACGACGGATCATGCCGTCTGGTCTGGCGTATCCCCATTCGGTTTGCAAACTCTTCTGTGACCGCCCGAATCGCTTGCCGCCGACGGCTGGATGCTCGCAGTCATTCAGCTGCCGCGGGCACCGCATCAGCCCAAAGATCGGGCTGCAGTTCCTCGCGCCGGTTGGGGAAGAATAGTGCGCATCCCAGGGTTACGACCGAGAAGGCGGCCAGCACTATCGTGACGATCGCGACGCTGCCGGTCCGCTCATGCAGGGCGGACACCACCGGTGCTGCCGCGGCGGCGCCTAGGAAGCCGACGAAGAAGCGCACCGAATAGATGCGGGCCCGCAGGGCAGGGGAGATGTAGCGGGCCGCCATCGTCTCGTTGACGGTGACCTGGCCGAAGATCGAGGCGGCCACGGCGCCCGCCAGAGGCAGGACCAGCCAGCCCTGCGCGAAGGACAGCGCCAGCATCGCCGGCGCCAGGACAACGCTGACCGGTAGAAACACCTGCTTCAATGTGCTGCGGTCGATCATCCGGCCGACGCTGAATTGCGTGAGGGCGCCGCAAAGCGTGACCAGGAACGCTGCGAGGCCCACCAGCGGCAGCAAGGCGGCATTGCCGGCCAGTCGCTCCTGCATCAGTTTCGGGAGCAACAAGGTGAAGGCGTTGAACACCAGGCCCGACGACATCGCGATCAGCATGAGAACGACCACGGCACGGCGTACGAGGTGGTGCGGGATCGGCGGGAACGGGCGACGGTTGACATGGCTGCTAGCGGGGGCCAGGGGTGTGCGCATCCAAAGAACCCCAGCAACGGCGCACAGCAGGCCGGGGAGGACGAAAGCGGCGCGCCAGCCGATGGCGTTGGCGAGGAACGCTGTAACCACGGGGGCCAGCGCCACACCCAGATTGCCGAACACGCCGTTCACGCCGATCGAGCGGCCGGGCTTGTCGCCGGCCGCCTCCACCAGCATTGTTGTGCCGATCGGGTGGTAAATGGCGGCGAAGGCACCGGCGAGGGCAAGCGCCACCGCCAGCACTGCTGGCGTGTTCGCCAGGCCGGCGCCGATCAAGCCGCCGCCCGTCCCTAGGAAAAACGCCGCCATCATCGCCTTGCGGCCGAAGCGCTGCACCAGCCAGCCTTGCGGCAGGGACAGCAAGCCGTAGAACACGAACATCCCGGTCGCCAGCGCCAGGATCGGGCCATATGTCTCGCCGAACCGGCCGCCGGGGATGGCCATTGCCAGGACAGCGGTCGGCAGGATCAGCAAACTGTAGTGCGTGAGCGTATGCGCGGTGTTGATGAACATGATCTGCCGGGTGGCGTGGGTCATGGCGGTATCCTTCGCTTTGGCGGGAATGTAGGGTGTCGCTATGGCGATGTCTGGCGAAGTTCTGTCGCGTGACGGTCAATCCCGGTTGCAGCCGTTCGAACAAGCGCCGCGGCCGATGGCGGGATACGCGCATGACTACGTCTCGGGACACGAAACCGGGTGGCACCGCCATCCCCGCGCGCAGTTGCTGTTCGCCACCGCCGGGGTGATGCGCATCACGACCGAGGCCGCGTTGTTTACAGTCCCGCCCGGCACCGGGCCGTGGGTGCCCGCCGACACGCTTCACGGCGTTCGCATGGATGGTGCCGTGCGAATGCGCGCGCTGTTCTTGCGGGCCGACGCGGCTGCGTCCGGTCCGGCCGTCGCCACCGTGATCGCGGTGTCGCCGCTGCTGCGAGAATTGATCCTGACGGTGTGCGGCGAGCCCGTGGTGTGGGACGCGCGCGGCCCTGTCCGTCTGGTCGCAGCGCTGGTGCTGCACGAGATCGGCCGCGCCGGGACCGGCCGCTGTCACTGCCGGCGTGCCGCGACCCAAGGCTGGCGCGTGTTGCCGCGGCGCTTGTCGCGGACCCGGCCGATCCGCGTGACCTCGGTGCACTCGCGGCCGTGGCCGGCGCCTCGGTGCGCACACTGGCGCGGTTATTCCGAGCAGAGACGGGAATGAGTTTCCAGCAGTGGCGGCGGCAGTTGCGGATGACCGAGGCTTTGGCCCGGCTGGCGCAGGGGGTGCCTGCCGCGCGCGTGGCGGCGGGCGTTGGCTATGCCAGCGTGCCGGCCTTTGGGGCAGCCTTTCGGGAAACGTTCGGGGCGACACCGTCGATGATGGTGCCGAGCAATGATGGCGCCAGGCTGAGAGGCCAGGCCGCACAGGTT
>DASYBP010000228.1:0-3670 GCA_036500715.1 Rhodopila sp. | reverse complement strand
CGGTGGCTTCGATGATCACCTCGGCGTCGGCGTTGTTCTTCATTGCGCCAGTGTTGGAGGCGATGACGTATTTCCCGTCCGGCGTGATATCGATGTTGTAGGGGTTGAACGCGGAGGGAACATCCAGCGACTTGTCGTAGGTCACCTTTTCACCGTCGATGGCCAGAACGGCGATGGTGTTGACCTTGTTGAGGCAGACAAAGGCGCGCCGGCCGTCCGGCATGATGGCGACGGCGGCGGCTTCCTGGTCCAGCGGGACCTCACCCAGCGCCTTGACCTCGCCGTTGTGGATCGACAGAACCGATACGCTTTTTCCCGCTCGGTTGGCGATCAGCGCCAAATCGCCCTTGTGGGTGATCGCCATACCCGAGGGCTGCGCGCCAACGGTAATGGTGTCGCGGAGTTTCGGCGGGACAGCGTTCAGGTCGATGACGAAAACTTTGTTGTCGGGCGCGGTTTTCCACGCGCCGCCGTCCTGGTTCGTGACCATCGAGTTGGCGACCAGTCCCAGCCTGCCGTCCGGCGTAATCTGCAGGTTGGTGGGCGGGCCGATGACCGAGTTCATCAGCGGCAGCGACGCCCTGATCCTCGGGTTTGCCGGCCGAGAGACATCCACGATCACGACGGCATCCTTGCCAGGGGGACCGATTACCTGGCCATTGGCGTCGAAGGTAATTTTCTCGTCGAGCCCGATCAGTACGTCGTGGATGCCGGCTGTCGCGGGCGTTGCCGCGAGAAGTCCACATGACATCAGCAGCGCGGCGCGCGTGAGCATGGTTCCGTCTCCCCCGGTGGCTTATCGTTTCGCACAAGGTAGGCGGGCGGGGGACGCGGCGCAACCTTGACGCTGGTCGGGGTGGGTGCAAGCGTGAACGGAAGGGGAGAAAGTGATGAAATTCGGTGTGTTCTACGAACATCAGTTGCCGCGCCCGTGGACGCCGAACAGCGAATATGAGCTGTTCCAGAATTCGCTTTCGCAGGTCGAACTGGCGGATCAACTCGGTTATGACTTCATGTGGGAGGTGGAACACCACTTCCTGGAGGAATACTCCCATTCGTCGTCGCCCGAGGTATTCCTGGCCGCCGCCAGCCAGCGGACCAGGAACATTCGGCTGGGTCATGGCATCATTCAACTGACCACCAACCAGCCGCATCGGGTGGCAGAGCGGGTGGCGACGCTCGATCTGATTTCCGGCGGACGGGTGGAGTTGGGGATGGGCGAAGGCGCCGGGCCGGCGGAGCTGCATCCATTCAGCGTGCGGGTGCGCGACAAGCGCGACCGGTGGGAAGAGGCGGTGCAGGCCATCATCCCGATGTTCACCCAGAATAGTTGGGAGTTCCACGGCAAGTATCACGATTTTCCAGCGCGCAATGTCGTGCCGAAGCCATACCAGAAGCCGCACCCGCCGCTGTGGGTCGCATGTTCCAACATTCGCACGATCGGCGAGGCCGGACAGTGGGGTATGGGCGCGCTGGGGTTCAGCTTCGTTTCGCCCGAGGCGGCGCGGGCATGGGTGCACAAGTATTACAACATGTATTTGCACCGACCGCGGCGGCTGACGGACTATGCGACCAATCCGAACGTCGCGATCGTCAATGGGTTCATGTGTGCCCCGACGGACGAGGAGGCGCTGGAAAAGGCGTCAGGGTGGACCTTCTTTATCTTCGCGCTGTCGTATTACGGGCGCAAAGGCGTGGACGCGCCGGGCAAAGGGGATCTGTGGCGCGAGTACCAGGACTGGCGGCATACCGAGAAGGCTCAGGTGGCGTTGCGAAACGGGCTGATCGGATCACCGGAAACGATTCGCCAGCGGCTGCGGCAGTTCGAGGAGGCACATGTCGATCAGGTGATCCTGCTGAATCAGGCCGGGAAGACCAGCCACCAGGACATCTGCGAAAGCCTGGACCTGTTTGCCAAGGAAGTCATGCCGGAGTTCCATGCCAGGCAGGGCGCGCAGGAGGCGTGGAAGCAGGATGTGCTGGCGGGCCGGACCGTGCTGGAGGATCTGGATACCGACCGATATGATCTGTACGCGCATCAGAATGAGGATATCGTCCGGATGACGCCCGAACAACTGAAGCAGCGGATGGCGGAGAAGGAGCGGCTGGCGGCCGGAGCGGTGACATGAAGCTTGGTCTTTCCCTCGGCTACTCCAAAGCGACCATAGATCTGCCGGTCGCATTGGTGCAGCGGGCCGAAGAACTTGGCTACGACTCGGTTTGGAGCGCCGAGGCCTACGGGTCGGATGCGGTCACGCCGCTGGCGTTCCTGGCGGCGGTGACGCAGAGGATCCGCCTGGGCACCGGGATCATGCAGTTGGCGGCGCGCACGCCGGCGAATGCTGCGATGTGCGCGGGAACGATTGATGCGCTGGCGGGTGGCGGACGGTTCATCGCCGGGCTGGGGGTTTCAGGCCCGCAGATCGTCGAGGGATGGTATGGACAGCCGTGGGGGCGGCCGTATTACCGCCTGAAGGACTACGTGTCGATCATGCGCAAGATCTTTCGCAGAGAAGCGCCGGTCACGCACGATGGGCGCGAAATCAGCCTGCCGTACACCGGGGATGGCGCGGCCGGGGTCGGCAAGCCGCTGAGGTCGATTCTGCACATGAACCCGGACATTCCGATCTATCTGGCGACCGGCAGCGAATCGACCGTGAAGCTGACAGCGGAAATCGCTGATGGCTGGCTGCCGATGGGATTCGTTCCGGGCTGCATGGAGGAATACGGGCCCTGGCTGGAGGAAGGGTTTCGGCGGGCCGGCGACGGCAAGAGCCTGAAGGACTTTGAGATTCATGCGAACGCTCATGTCGAAATTGCCGATGACGTCAAAGCGGCGCTGGACCGGCTGAAACCCGAGGTCGCGCTGTACGTCGGCGGCATGGGTCACAAGGACAAGAACTTTCATAAGGAGCAGATGATCCGCCGTGGTTTCGCCGAGGCTGCGGATCGGATCCAGGAATTGTACCTGGCGCACCACAAGGAGGAGGCGATTGCGGCAGTGCCCGATGAATGGGTGGATATGAAGTCGTTGGTCGGGCCACCGGGTCGGATCCGCGAGCGGTTCCGGCCCTGGGAAGAGTCGGGCGCGACCAGCCTCACTGTCCGGTCTCGGCAACCCGAAGCAATCGAGGTCATGGCACAGGCCGCTCGGCTTAACTAAGGGAGAAAACGATGCGATTTGCGAATAAAGTCGCGCTGATCACAGCGGCGGCGAATGGGATTGGCCGAGCGACGGCTGAGATCATGGTTCGGGAAGGTGCTGTCGTGGTCTGTGTAGATAATCATCCGGACCGACTCGACGGGGCGGTCCAAGCGTTGGGAGCGCAAGCGCACAGGCGGTTGTGCGATGCGCTGGATCAGGCACAGGTGGATGCGGTGGTCGAGGGCGTGGCACGCGAATTCGGCCGGATCGATATCCTGGTCAATGCGGTCGGCGGCAGCACGATCATTTCGAAACCGTCGGCACTGATCGAAGAGCACTCATTGGATGACTGGCAGCGCGTCATAAAATTCAATCTGGATGGGACGTTCCTGTTCACCCATGCGGTCGTGCCGGTGATGAAACGGCAGAGATCCGGCAAGATCGTCAACCTGGCATCGATCGCCGGCCGCGGCATGAGCGTGGCCAGCGGCGCTGCCTATGCAACCGCGAAAGGCGGGATCATCG
>DASYBP010000227.1:0-2553 GCA_036500715.1 Rhodopila sp. | reverse complement strand
GGCCGCCTGCGCCTCCTGTACGAGGCCAATCCGATGTCGATGCTTATCGAGCAGGCCGGCGGCGCCGCGTCCACCGGGCGTGAGCGGATCCTGGACATCGTGCCGGACGGCATCCACCAGCGCGTGCCGGTGATCCTGGGTTCATGCGAGGAAGTGGAGCGGCTGGTCCGGTATCACACCGAACATGACCGCGGGGACGAGCCGGTGTTCAGGACGCCGCTTTTCAACGAGCGAACCCTATTCACGGGAGGCTGAACATGTCACACAAGCACCCCATCATTTCGATCACTGGATCGTCCGGCGCGGGCACGTCGACAGTCACGACGACCTTTGCGCAGATCTTTCGTCGTGAGCGCATCAACGCCGCCTTTGTCGAAGGCGACTCGTTCCACCGCTACAACCGCAGTGAAATGCGGGCGCTCGTGAAAGAGGCAAACGAGCGCGGCAATAGCCACACCAGCCATTTCGGTCCAGAAGCGAATTTGTTCGAGGAATTGGAAGCGCTGTTCCGCACCTACGGCGAGACCGGCACTGGCAAGGTACGGAAATATCTGCACGACCAAGAGGAAGCGGCGCCCTACGCTCAGGAACCCGGAACCTTCACCCCCTGGGACAATATTCCCGCCTGCACCGACTTGCTGTTCTACGAAGGGCTACACGGTGGCGTGGTGCATGGAGACGTCAACATCGCCCGTCACGCCGACCTGCTTGTCGGGGTCGTGCCGATCATCAACTTGGAATGGATTCAGAAGCTGCACCGGGACAAGCAAACCCGTGGTTACAGCCAGGAAGCGGTTGTCGACACCATCCTGCGCCGGATGCCCGATTACGTAAACTATATTTGCCCGCAATTCACCGAAACGCACGTAAACTTCCAGCGGGTGCCCACGGTGGACACGTCCAACCCGTTCATCGCCCGCGATGTGCCCAGCGCGGATGAGAGCATGCTGGTGATTCGGTTCCGCAATCCGAAAGGCATCGACATGCCCTATCTGCTTTCGATGCTGCACGACAGTTACATGTCGCGCGCCAACACCATCGTCTGCCCTGGCGGCAAGATGCCGCTGGCCATGCAACTGATCTTCACACCGATGATCCTGCAATTGATGGATCGCAAGCGGCGCGCTGAATAAGGAGGGAGGCACAATGGATACGATTATTGAGCCATGGACTGGGACCACAGACAGGCACGTGTTGGCCAACGCGTTACGCATGCTGGCGATCGACGCCGTCGAGACGGCCAAATCCGGTCACCCCGGCATGCCCATGGGCATGGCCGACATCGCCGAAATCCTGTGGCGTGACCATCTCCGCCATAATCCGGCCGATCCGGCATGGGCCGACCGCGACCGCTTCGTGCTGTCCAACGGACATGGCTCGATGCTGTTGTATGGGCTGCTGCATCTGACGGGCTATGACGTGACCACAGCGGACCTGCTGGCCTTCCGCCAGTTGGGCAGCCGCACGCCAGGGCACCCTGAAGTAGGCTTGACCCCGGGCGTCGAGACCACCACCGGGCCGCTTGGCCAGGGTCTCGCCAACGCTGTCGGAATGGCGTTGGCGGAGAAGTTGCTGGCTGTTGAATTCAATCGAGACGGCCACACCATCGTGGACCACCGCACCTTTGTGTTCGTAGGCGACGGTTGTCTGATGGAGGGACTCTCGCATGAGGCCTGTTCGCTTGCCGGTACATTACGGCTCGACAAGCTGATCGTGCTCTACGACGACAATGGGATTTCGATCGATGGACGGGTCGAAGGCTGGTTCAAAGACGACACGCCTGGCCGCTTCGAGGCATATGGCTGGCGGGTGATCCGCGACGTGAACGGGCACGACCGGTCCGCGATCGAGGCGGCATTGCGCGAGGCGACGACCCCGTGCGGAAAGCCGACCCTGGTTTGCTGCAAGACCGTGATCGGCTGGGGCGCGCCGACAATGGCCGGCAGCCACGACGTGCACGGCGCCCCGCTCGGCCCGGCCGAGGCCGAGGCAACGCGACGCGCCCTGGACTGGACCCACGCACCGTTCGAGGTGCCGGACACTGTGTGCCAAGCCTGGGATGCTCGCGCCAAAGGCGCTAAGCAACAGGCTGAATGGCAGGACCGCGTCGCGGCCTATGCGGACGCGCACCCCGCGCTGGCGATGGAATTCAAGCGGCGCATCGCCGGGCGGCTGCCGGTAGACTTTGCGCTGCATGCCGATGCCTGGCTGGCGCGGGCTGCCGCCGACGCGACGACGGTCGCCACCCGCAAAGCGTCGCAGATGGCGATCGAGGCCCTGGCGCCATTACTGCCGGAGATGTTCGGCGGTTCGGCCGATCTGACCGGCTCCAATCTGACAAATTGGAAGGCCGCTCGCACGGTTCGCCGAGATGATGGCGGAAACTACATCCATTACGGCGTGCGCGAGTTCGCGATGGTCGCGGTCATGAATGGGATCGCGCTGCATGGTGGCTACCTGCCCTTTGGTGGCACGTTCCTGGTGTTCTCCGACTATGCCCGCAACGCGCTGAGGCTCGCCGCCCTGATGCGACTGCGCGAGGTGTTCGTGCTT
>DASYBP010000226.1:0-6564 GCA_036500715.1 Rhodopila sp. | reverse complement strand
CAACCAGCAGGATATTGGATTTGGCGATCTCGACGTCGTTGTTCTTTTGGCCGTGCGCCAGGCGCTTGTAGTGATTATGCACCGCGACCGACAAGACTCGCTTGGCGTGGTCCTGCCCGATCACGTAGTCGTCCAGCACCTTGCAGATCTCGCGCGGGGTCGGGACCCCGTCTCGGGACTTCACCAGATGCGTCTTGTGCTCCTCACGGATGATATCCATGCAGAGTTCAACACATTCGTCGCAGATGAAGACCGTCGGACCGGCGATGAGCTTACGAACCTCGTGCTGCGATTTGCCGCAGAAGGAACAATAGAGGGTATTTTTCGACTCGCCGGATTTGCTCATGTGTACTCCTCCCCGTAACAGGGGCACAATGGGGAATAATAACTCCCTATCAGCGGCAGGGACAAGAACCGCGGTTAGCCATCCCCCCAAACGCCTCAAATCATACGGCGGAACGGCCGGTAGAGACCACAATGATTTGTCCGGCGACGCGTTTCCGCGCGCGGTGTGTCCGCCAGGCCCACGATGATGAAAATACGCTCAGGATTTAGACGATTCCGCCAACTCTGAGACAGGCCGGCTGTCCACCACCTCGTCGACCAGGCCAAAGTCCCGGCTCTCCTCGGCGGACATGTAGGTGTCCCGCTCCAGCTTGCGCTCGATTGCCTCGATGGGTTGGCCAGTGTGGCGAACATAAATCTCGTTGAGCCGCTTGCGCAGCGTGAGAATTTCCCGAGCCTGGATCTCGATGTCGGTGGCCTGGCCCTGCGCACCGCCCGACGGCTGGTGCACCATGACGCGTGCGTTCGGCAGGGCGAAGCGCTTCCCCTTGGCACCCGCCGTCAGCAGCAGGCTGCCCATCGACGCCGCTTGGCCGATGCAGACCGTGCTGACCGGGCTACGGATGTACTGCATCGTATCGTAAACCGCCAGACCCGCCGAGACTACGCCGCCAGGGCTATTGATATAGAAGGAAATGTCCTTGGCCGGATTTTCCGATTCCAGGAACAGCAGCTGCGCGCAGATCAGCGCACTGACCTGGTCATAGACCGCTCCGGTCAGGAAAATAATGCGTTCCTTCAACAGGCGCGAATAGATATCGAACGCGCGTTCACCGCGGGCGGTCTGTTCCACCACCATCGGGACCAGAGAGTTGCCGTATACCTCGACAGGGTCGCGGTCCCGCATCATGATCACCTAAAGGTTGCCAGATAGAACTAAGAAGCCAAACCATAGATAAGGCGATCCGCGGCAAAATCCAGCCGGAAATCAGCCGACCCGGCTGAATGGCCGGATTCCGAACCCCATCAGGCCGCTGCCTCGTCCACGTCGTCCTTCGCCAGCTCTTCCGGCGTCACGACCGTGTCGGTGACCTTCGCCAGCTCCAGGACGAAATCGACCACCTTGTCCTCCAGCAGCGGACCACGGACGCTGTTGGTGAGCTGGGGATATTTTCGCATGAACTCAAGCATCTGCATCTCCTGTCCCGGATACTGCATCGCGCGCTGATACAGCGCGCGGTCCACTTCCTGCTCGCTCACGGTGATGGTGTTGACCCGACCGATTTCCGCAAGCAGCAGACCCAGCCGCACCCGGCGTTCGGCGATCGCCCGATACTCGGCCCTCAGTGTTTCCTCGTCCTTGGCCTTGTCTTCCTCATCTTCGGTGCCCGCCTTCCGCGCGGCCTCGAACTGCTGCCAGATCTGGTTGAATTCCTGGTCCGCGATCGACGCCGGGACCGGGAAGTCGGCCAGCTTGCTTAGTGCATCAAGCAGCGCCTTTTTCAGCCGCATCCTCGCCATGCCATCGAATTCGCGCTGCTGCCGGCTGGTCACCATCTCACGCAGCGCGGTCAGGTCGTCCGCACCGATCTTTTTCGCCAGATCGTCGTCGGCCACCGGAATGATCTGGGTGCTGAGCTGCTTGACCGTGACGTCGAAGGTCGCGACCTTCCCGGCGAGATCGGCCTTGCCGTAATTTTCCGGGAAGGTGACCTCGATTGTGCGGTTGTCGCCGGGCCGCGCGCCTTCAAGCTGTTCCGCGAAGCCTGGGATGAAGCCGTCGCCGCCGATTTCCACCTCGGTGTCGGTGCCGGACCCGCCCTCGAACGGTACGCCGCCGATCTTGCCGACGAAATCGACCTTCAGCACTTCCCCCGGCAACGCGCCGGCACCCCGGGCTTCGAGCGTCTCCGCGGGCACCGGCTCCAACGCACGATTGTACTTGGCGATCTGGCTCAGCGCCTTGTCGACCATTTCCGGGTTCACCTCGGCCCGCAGGCGGGTCAGTTCGATCGTGCTGAAGTCGGGCATGGTGATATCGGGCAGCAGTTCGAGCTCGACCTTGAACTCCAGGTCAGCGGCCAGCGCCGTCGGGTTTTCGGTCACCATGTCAACCTTGGGCTGCTGCGCCGGACGGAGGCCGCGCTCGCTGAGCACCTTCTGGGTCGCCTCGGACACCGACTCCTCCAGCACTTCCGCCGATACCGCGGTGCCGTAGCGCTGCTTGACGATCGGCATTGGTACTTTGCCCGGCCGGAACCCCGGCAGCCGCAACGTCTTCCCCAAGGTCCTCAGACGCTCGGTCCGGCGTGATTCCAGGTCCGCGACCGGCAGAACCACCGTGTAGTTCCGCTTCAGACCATCAGCGAGCGTCTCGGTAACCTGCATTGTTTCGGCCAATCCTGACAAATCTCGTTCGTTTCCAACCAGGCGTATGGTGCGGGCGAAGGGACTTGAACCCCCACGGCTTTCGCCACCAGAACCTAAATCTGGCGTGTCTACCAGTTTCACCACGCCCGCTTTCACCACGTCCCCGCCGGTCGCCAACACCCAGCGCGCGCCGACACCCGTGAGCGTCTCGGCGCGAACCGAACGCGGCGCTTTACCCCAGAGACCAGGGCGCGACAAGCTGCGGGCAACACCGGCACAATGATCGGACCGCCCGTGCCGGCAGCTTGGATCTCAGGCTGCCTGGTGCGTCCGCAGCTCGTTGTTGGTCCGGTGATCTCCTGCCATCCAGCGCGCCAGTTCCGCGTGCGCGTCGGCTCGCCGCTGCCTGTCGATTTCCGCGGCGTCAGGCGGATCGACAGTGAATTCGACGATCAGCCCGTCCGGCGACGTACAGTACATTGACCGGCAGTAGCCGTGGTCTGTCTCGCGGACCGCCTCGCCGGCGGCTTTCAGGCGTGCCACAAGTTCGTCGTAGGCCGCGCTGTCCACTTTGAAGGCGACGTGGTGGAAAGCGCCGATCTCGGCCGGAACAGCCGCCTGGCACTTCTGATAGACCTCGTCGTCGGCAAACGAGAAGAAGGCCAGGGCGCCGCCATCCCCCAGGCTGTAGAATGTGTGACAGAACGCCACCTCACGATTGACCCACGGGCTATGGTGGCGCTCGCACCACGTCGCGGTCAGTGGAATACCCAGCGTTTCCTCAAAAAACTGCCGGTTCTTCTCTTGGTCGCGTACCACGTAGGCATGATGGTGCAGACGCTCCGGTGGACGAGACAACAGATTGGCCATGGCACTCCCCCTTTGGGCACTCCCCTTGGTTGATTAATTAACTTGCACGCTTCGCCACGGCGAGGCTGTTCTACAACCTATACGTGTTGTGCCGCTGCATCCCAAAACGCGAGCCGCAGGGGCCAGGATGCATACCACCCATGCAGAGAGGCCTTTTGTCTGAAACTTTCTGGGATGCAAGTCTACTGGCAAGTAATTTCGCTGCTGTTTAAACGGTCTGAGCACACGTTCTCGTGCGGTGGCGCTTCCTCGGCATTCTGAGCAAAGGGATGAAACAATGGGAACAGCCAAGAGCGGCAATGGGACTTCCAAGCCAAAACTGAAGGCGCCCTCTGCCATGGCGGCTACGTTCCCCGATTCGCCTGCCCGCGATTATAACATCGCCGCCGTGGATCGCACACTGGACCTGCTGGAGGCGCTGTCCCGGCTCGGTCCTGCCTCGCTCGCCGCGCTCGCCGAAAGCGCCGGGTGTACCCGCACCGCGGCCTTCCGCCTGCTGCGCACCTTGCAGGGCCGCGGTTTCACCATCCAGGACGAGGCCCGCGGTCTGTGGCGCCTTGGCGCGCGCTGGAGCGCGCTGGGTCGGGCCGCCTCGGAGCAAGGCGCGCTGGCGGCGACCGCCATGCCATTCCTGGTGGCGCTGGGCAAGGCGACGGGCGAAAACGTCTATGTGCGCGTACGCGACGGCATGGAAAGCGAAACCGTCGCCATCTACCAGACGGATCCGGCCATCCGCATGTATTCGGAGGTGGGTAAGCGCGGCCCGCTGCACGCCGGCAGCAGCCGCATTCTGCTGGCATTCGCGCCGGAGGCTGTCCAGACCCAGCTTCTCGCGCAGCGGCTGAACCGCTATACGCCGGCCACCCGGATCGACCCGACCTGGATTGCCGCCGACCTTCAGCGCATTCGCACCCGCGGCTATCTGGTCACCTCGGATGAGGTTGTCGCCGGCGCCGTCGGCATCGCAGCACCCGTCCGCGACGCGACCGGTTCGGTGGTCGCGGTCATCCATATCAGTGCGCCATCGATGCGGATGCGTCCGCCGCGGCCGCGCAACCTGCTGCCGCAGGTGATCGATGCCGCAACAAAATTGTCGGCGGCGCTGGGCGCGGTGGTCAAGCCCGCGCCGGCAGGCTTGGTACGCGATGCCGCCGCGCCGGCTGGTTGGCCGCCAAACGGCGGCATGCTGACGCATTCCCGGCCGCACACCATCTTCCGCTAGGCCCTGCTGTCCGCCTCCTTATCGGCATGCTGGTGACGTCAGACACGTTCCTGCCCACCAATACCGCCGGTGCCTGACGTGAACGTCGATGCCGTCACTATCGCGGTCGATGACGCACACAGCGTCGCGGGACTGCTGCAACGCCCCGACAACGCGTTCGCCTGCTACGTCCTCGCCCATGGCGCCGGAGCCGGAATGACCAATCGGTTCATGGCGGCAGTCGCCGCCGGTTGTGCCCGGCGAGGCGTGGCCACACTGCGGTTCCAGTTTCCCTACATGCAAAGCGGGTCGAAACGGCCGGACCGCCCCGCGGTTGCGCATGCAACCATCAGGGCGGCCGTCCGGACGGCGGCGACGCCGGGGCTGCCGCTATTCGCCGGCGGCAAGTCGTACGGCGGCCGCATGACCTCCCAGGCGCAGGCGGAAGCACCCTTGCCCGCGGTGCTGGGCCTACTGTTCCTTGGCTTCCCGCTGCATCCCGCGAACCAGCCGTCAGACGAGCGGGCACAGCACCTCACCGGTGTTCGCGTGCCGATGCTGTTCGTGCAAGGGACCCGCGACGCGCTGGCGGACACGCGCTTCCTGGTGCCGGTTATCGAAGCTCAGGGTCCGGCAGCGACGCTGCAACTGATTGAGAATGCTGATCATTCCTTCCATGTTCCAGCGCGTTCCGGCCGCACCGATGCACAGGTGCTCGATCAGGTGCTTGACAGCATGGCCGATTGGATGCGCGCGATCAGCGACCGGCTGTGAGTGGTAGTCACCCGATGACAACTGCGCGGATGCCCTCGGTTGGGTGGAGGGCTTCGAGGTCAGCATCCCTCGGTGCCGTTGCCGGCCGCGACATCCGCTGCCGGCCGTCAAGCTGCCCGGCCTCGGTCGCTTGGTCATGCCATCTCAGGCCGTCGATTGCCCCACCGCCTCGGCGGGCGGCTGGTCGGGATCCGGCGCGATCTCCTCGTTGAATGGAACCCGCTCGTCGCCGGGCTGAACCGCCATCTCGGCGACGGTGAATTCCACCGCGACGACGATATGCGCCAGATTGACCGTGGCCACCGTCGCGCCCGGCACCGGCGCGCCAAGAAAATGTTTCGACCGCCAGGCCAGATCCAATCCATCCGGCACCCCCGCCTTATCCAGCAACACATCCAGCAGGATAACCCCCTCGGAAGATTGGTGCGCCGCCGCGATCGAGGTCAGCCGCATCACATCACCCGTCGTCAGCAGCAAACCGAACGAACCACGCAGCCCGACCATGCGCCGTCCCATCCAGGCGGGCAGCAACCCCGCCACCGTTTCGGGATCGGTGATCCGCGTCCATGCCATTCAAATCCTCCTGGTCGTGTCCCGCGGATAAGCCGCGGCCGCGGCGCTCAGGGCCGGCGCCGCGAGGCGGATTTCTACAGCGAAACGATGTTGGCGCGCAGCGCTAAATCGCGCCCTCGGTCCGTAGCGTCTCGATGGCCTGAGCGTTCAGCTCTAGCCACCCGCCCAGCACGGCATCCGTGTGCTCACCCAGCACCGGCGACGACGTCAGCGCCGGCGGCTTCCCATCGATCCGCACCGGCCAGCCGGGCATCTTGAAGTCCCGATGCAAGGGATGCCGCATCACCTGCATGATGCCGCGATCCTCGAAACTACGGTCGTTCTGCAACTCCATCGTGTCCAGCACCGCGCCAGCGGGAATTCCGGCATCGCCGATCGCACGCATCGCCTCATGCTTGGTATGGGTCTGCGTCCAGGCGGCGATGATCGCATCCACCTCCGGCTCGCGCGCGACCCGGTCGGCCGGCGCCTGATAGCGGGTGTCACCGATA
>DASYBP010000225.1:0-4209 GCA_036500715.1 Rhodopila sp. | reverse complement strand
CGAACACGACCCAGTCTGAGGCCAATGGTGCTGCGACCTACTTCCGGGGGACCGTGTCGATGGATGAGATAAAGCTGCACAATCTGCCCACTGGGTTTCGGATGACACCTGGTATGCCGGTGACGGTGGACATCAAGGTCGGCAAACGTACTGTCATGGCCTACATGCTGTCGCGTATCGTGCCGACCCTGACGGAAGGATTGCGCGAACCCTGATCGGATTGACAGGGCGGGTGAAAACCCGCCCTCCGATCACCGTGCTGATCAGCCTTCGCCAAAAAAATCCAGCAAGTGTCGCACCAGCTCAGCCGGCTGCTCTTCAGGCATCCAGTGGCCGCTGTTCTCGATCACGCCGCCCCGAACATCGGTGGCAAGCCGGCGCAACGAATCGACCACCTCCATCCCGCGTCCCCAGGACCGGTCGCCACCAAGTGCCAGCACCGGCATCGGCAGCTTGAGGCGCGCCGCGATGGCCGCATTGTCAGCGACATCCCGCGGGATGGCGCGGTAATATGAAAAACCGGCGCGCAGCGCGCCGGGCTGTCGATACACCCGGAGATACTCGGCGATATCCGCCTGCGACATGACATCCGGCCGCGCGCCGTAGGTTCTGTAGAACCAGCCGAGGTAGATGTCTTCGCGGCCAGCCACCAACGCCTCCGGCAGATCCAGGGTCTGATGGAACGCATGATGCCACCGGCGGCCGCCCTGGCTCATGTTGGGGCTGCCGTCGCCGGGGATGGTCACATCCAGTATTGCCAGTTTGCGCACGGCCTCCGGATGCGCCCCGGCCACCGCATAGGCGGTGGGACCGCCCCAGTCGTGGCCGACAAGATAAAGTTCGTTCAACCCCAGGACGTCGTGGACCAGGCGCCAGATATCCGCGCCGACCGTCTTCTTGTCATAGCCGTCAGCGGGCCGCGACGAGTCGCCCAGCCCGCGCAAATCCGGCGCGATCACTCGAAACTTCCCCGCCAGGCCCGGCATGATGAGCCGCCACTCATACCAACTTTGTGGCCAGCCGTGCAGCAGCACCAGCGGAAAGCCTGATCCCGCCGTCACATAGTGGATCCGTACGTCTCCGAGATCGGCGTGATGATGCTGCATGTCGCTGTCCCTTCCCCATCGCCGGCAACGCACTTACCATGCGGCGATATCGACACGGGGGAAACCATGCACTGGACCGATCGCCGCGAGCGCTACCGACAGATAATCGCGGGTTCGACCTGCGTTCATCCGGGTTCGGTGCATGACGCGATCTCTGCCCGCATTGCCGAAGAACTTGGTTTCGAGATCGGCATGTTCGCCGGCTCCATCGCGTCCTTCACAGTGCTGGGCGCACCGGATCTGATTGTGCTGACCCTGACGGAATTCGCAGCGCAGGCTTATCGCATCAATCGCGCGGGCAAGCTGCCGGTGATGGTGGATGCCGACCACGGTTACGGTAATGCCCTGAATGTCATGCGCACGGTGCAGGAACTGGAAACAGCCGGCGTCGCCGCGCTGATGGTCGAGGACACGCTGCTGCCCCGTGCGTTTGGTGAGACGAGGCCGAGCCTGATCTCGCTCGAGGAGGGTGTCGGCAAGATGCGGGCGGCGCTGGCCGCGCGGGAGGACAAGTCGCTGACGATCATCGGCCGCACCAGCGCGCCATCGATCACCGGCGTGGCGGATGGAATCAGCCGCCTGAAGGCGTACGAAGCGGCCGGCGTCGATGCCCTGTTCATCGCCGGCGGCCTGACCCGCCAAGACCTCGACCTGATCGCGGGGGAAGTCAGGGTACCCCTGATGCTCGGGGGCGTACCGGCCGACCTGCTGGACAAGGAATATCTCGCCAGCCGCGGCGTACGCGTTGCGCTACATGGCCACCAACCGTTCTCGGCTGCGGTCAAGGCGATCTACGACACAATGAAGGCGCTGCGAGAGGGCACGAAGCCGTCCGACCTGAGCGGGATCGCCTCGTCTGATCTGATGGCGCGGGTGACGCGGGGCAGCGATTATAAAACCTGGACCGAGAGGTTCCTGGGCTGAACCATGACCATCCTGTCTGGCAAGGCGCGGGTCGCCGGCATCACCGGGTGGCCCGTCAGCCACTCCCGCTCTCCGCGCCTGCATGGCTTCTGGCTGGGGCGTCACGGCATCGACGGTGCGTATGTTCCGCTGCCGATCGAACCCGCGCACTTCCCCGCCGCCATCCGCGGCTTGATGTTTTCCGGATTCGCCGGCGTCAACGTCACCATTCCGCATAAGGTCACGGCGTTTGCGATCTGTGACACGGTCGATGATTCGGCACGGCGCGCCGGTGCAGTGAATACGTTGGTGTTTGAAAGCGGACGCATCACCGGCAGCAACACGGACGGGTGGGGGTTCCTGGAAAACCTACGCGCGAATGGCGTTGATCCGGCGGGGGGGCCGGCGCTGATCCTGGGCGCCGGCGGATCGGCTCGCGCCATCGCGGCGGCGCTGCTGGGCCTCGGCATCAAGGTCGCCGTGGCTGGCCGCACGCGGGCGCGGGCTGACGACCTCGCGCGCGAACTGCCGGGTTTGTCAGTCATCGCCTGGGAAGACCGCGACCATGCGCTTCCCGACCACGCCCTGCTGGTAAACACCACCCCGCTCGGCATGGCTGGCCAGGCCCCGCTCGAAATCGACCTCGACCGAGCCGCGCGCGGCCTGACCGTGGCTGACATCGTCTATGTGCCGTTGGAGACCCCGCTGCTGGCTGATGCCCGTGCGCGGCAGATTCGGTGCGTCGAGGGCCTTGGGATGCTGCTGTACCAGGCGGTTCCGGGATTCCGAGCCTGGTTTGGGGTCGATCCGATGGTGGATGAGGCGCTCCGCCGTTTCGTCGCGTCCGATCTGCCGCGGGCATGAGGGTTATCGGTCTTACCGGCGGCATCGGCATGGGAAAGTCTACCGCAGCCGCCGCTTTCCGCCGGGCGCGTATTCCGGTGTTCGACGCGGATCTCGCGGTGCACCGGATGCAGGCCAGGGGCGGACGCGCGGTCAAGGCGATCGAGGAGGCGTTTCCCGGCACCACCGCCAAGGGCGCGGTGGTTCGGGCGGCGCTGCGCCAGGCGGTCCTCGGCAACCGCGAGGCACTCACGCGGCTGGAACGTCTGCTGCATCCGATGGTCGAGGCCGAGGAGCGGGCCTTCGTAAGCCGGGCCCGGCGCTGCGGGCAGCGCGCGGTGGTGCTGGATATACCCCTGCTGTTCGAGACCCAGGGGGACAAGCGGGTGGATACTGTCGTCGTGGTCACTGCCCCGCGTGCGATCCAGATCCATCGCGTCAGGCTACGCCGGCACATGAGCAGAGCCGACATCGAATCGGTGATCCGGCGCCAGATGCCTGACGCGGAGAAACGGCGGCGGGCCGATCTCGTGGTGCCGACCGGCCTGTCGCGCAATCACACCTTGCGAATCCTGAACCGTTTCATCCAAACACTGCGGGCATGACCCGCTCCGTCCTGTTCGACACCGAGACCACCGGCCTGGACCCGCTGACCGGCGACCGGGTGATCGAGGTCGCGGCGCTGGAACTGATCAACGACCTGCCCACCGGCAAGCATTTTCATGTGCTGATCGACCCCCAGCGTGACATCCCGGCCGAGGCCTCGCGCATCCACGGCTTCACCAACGGCGACCTTGTCGGCAAGCCGCTGTTCGCCGAGATCGCCCAGGAACTGGCGGATTTCTTCGCCGACAGCAAGCTGATCGCGCACAACGCGCCGTTCGATTTCGGTTTCCTGGACATGGAATTCGGCCGCGCCGGCCTGCCCGCCCTGGCCCGCGACCGCATGATCGACTCGTTGGTACTGGCAAAAACCCGGTTCCCCGGCATGCCGAACAGCCTGGACGCGCTGTGCCGCCGCTTCGCCATCGACCTGTCCGCGCGCACCACCCACAACGCGCTGCTGGACTGCAAACTGCTCGCCGAGGTCTACGTCGAACTGACCGGCGGCCGCCAGCGCGGGCTGTCGCTGGCGGCCCAGGACGCGCGCGGGCCGGTGACGGTTTACGAACACACCGGACCGCGTACGCCGCACCCGATTGTGCCGACCGAGGCGGAACTGGCGGCTCACGCGACGTTCCTGACGCGGATCAAGGAGCCGGTCTGGCTGCTGCCGTGACGGTCGGGCCGCTTCGGGGTCAAGCGGCCCCCAATCTTCATGCGGCCCAGTGGCCCTCCCGCCACACCCAGCCGGTTT
>DASYBP010000224.1:0-2247 GCA_036500715.1 Rhodopila sp. | reverse complement strand
CTCTGCCACGATTGTGGCAAGCAGTTTAATGAACAATGCGACGGGACCCTGCTAGGGATTAGTATGCGTCCAATGTGATTGCACTCGTGCGTTCTAACCCGTCTTTCGCAACTCGACCCTGGTTTTAGAAATTTTGCGCCTGCGGGGGGCCGATAAAGCCTGGACCAGTGCGATTTCATCCGACGTGAATTGCCTGAAACCGGCTGCGGTGCCGACCACGGGTCTGGCGAAACGGCTGCCGGCTTTGGAAGGCTGGCGTCATGTTTCTACGCCACAAGCGTCGCCGCAAGGACGGCAAGGAGCACCGCTATTGGAGTATCGTCGAGAACCGCCGGGTGTCGGGCGGCCGGACGGTGCAGCGGCATGTGCTGTATCTGGGTGAGATCAACGACAGCCAGCGCGCCGGCTGGTGCCGGACGATCGAGGCGTTCGATGCAACGGGGCAAGCCGGCAAGCAGATCGCGCTGTTCCCCGATGATCGTGTGCCGCCGCCATTGGAATGCGATGTTGTGCATGTCCGGCTCGGCGGTTTGCGACTACGCCGGCCCCGGCAGTGGGGTGGCTGCTGGCTGGCGTGCCATCTGTGGGATCCGTTGGAGCTGGATGAATTCTGGTCGCCGCTTCTGCCGCCATCGCGGCAAGGGACACGTTGATTGAACGTGCTGAAGACGCTGGTCGCGTATCGGCTGATCGATCCGGGCCGTGAATGGCGGCTGCATCGGCACTGGTTCGAACAGAGTGCGATGGGCGATCTGCTGGGCGAGGACTTCGGCCTGGTGCAGAAAGACAATCTGTATCGCTGCCTCGCCAAGCTGCTGGCCCACAAGAACGAGCTGTTCAGCTTCTTGCAACAGCGCTGGAAGACCCTGTTCGACGTGAAATTCGACGTCCTGCTCTACGATCTGACCAGCACCTATTTCGAGTGCGACCCGCCCGGCGCAGGCAAGCGACGGCATGGCTATAGCCGCGACAAACGCTCCGATTGCGTTCAGGTGGTGATCGCCCTGGTCGTCACACCGGATGGTTTACCGCTCGCCTACGAAGTCATGCCCGGCAACACCTCCGACAAGACGACGCTGCGCGACTTCCTCAAACGCATCGAAGCACAATACGGCAAGGCCGGGCGCACCTGGATCATGGACCGCGGCATTCCCACCGAGGCGGTGCTGGCCGAGATGCGGTCCGCCGAGACGCCGACGCATTACCTGGTGGGCACGCCACCTGGGCACGCCACCTGGGCACGCCACGTGGGCGGCCGAGCCAATTGCAGCAAGAGTTCCTGGCCAAGCCGTGGGCGCAGGTGCGCGACGAAGTCCAGGTGAAGCTGGTCGAACAGGACGGCGAGCTTTACATCCTGGCGCGCAGCGGCGCACGCCGCGACAAGGAACAGGCGATGCACCGGCGGCGCCTGAAGAAGTTGGTCAAGCGGCTGCACGAACTGCGTCAGCAAAAACTGACCCGCGACTAGTTGTTGATCAAGCTGGGGGCCGCGCGCAAAGAGGCTGGACCGGCAGTTTGGCGGATCATCGACCTGCGGTTGCCCGAGAAGGACGAGGCGGTCAGTCCAGATACTTTCGGCTTTCGCCTCAACGGGCAGAACCTGCGAGAAGCCCGCCGCCGCGAAGCCAGTTACCTGCTGCGCTCGAATTTGACCGACGGCGATCCGGCGCAACTTTGGGCCTTCTACCTGCAATTGACCGAGGTCGAGCAGGCGTTCAAGGAATTGAAGGACGACCTGGCGATCCGGCCGATCTATCACCAGACCGATGAGCGGATCGAAGCGCACATCCTGGTGGCCTTCCTGGCGTACTGCCTGCAAGTCACCCTGAAGCAGCGGCTACGGGCCTTGGCGCCAGGGCTGACGCCGCGGTCGGTGCTGGACAAGATGGCCGCGATCCAGATGGTCGACGTGCATCTGCCGACCACGGATCGCCGCACCATCATCCTGTCGCGCTATACCGAGCCCGAACCGGACCAGGCGCTGCTGCTTCAGCAACTCAAGATCGGCTTGCCCGATCAACCGCCGCCTCGGATCACATCGGACGGCACCCCGATGGCGAAATGATCGCGGCCCCTGTGGTGCCGAACTTGCCGAACCAAACCAAGCGAAACCGCCCAATACAGGCGATTGCCTGCCGCGAGTTGCGAAAGACGGGCTAAGACCTCGTCACACGCCAGCAACCTACTTCTTCGGGAAGCAATGTTGAACTTGGGCCAAGGTTAAAGCGGGCCTCATTTGCCGGCCGC
>DASYBP010000223.1:0-3128 GCA_036500715.1 Rhodopila sp. | reverse complement strand
CCGCGCTGGCATCGGCAGAAAACCGAGGATCGCGGCGGCCTACCGACAAATTTGCCCGTCCCGAGAAACCCGCACTCAGTTGAAACCGTCGCTCCTGTCCCAGCCGAGCGGACGTATGCAGACCTGTGTGCACAGATTCGTGATTGACCCTTGCATCATGGAAGTCATAGTGCCAATGCTTGCACCATGCAAGTCATGCGGGGATGACCATGCGACACAAGAGTTTCCGCGGGCAGGAGTGCCCGATCGCCCGCAGCCTCGAACGGGTTGGCGAGTGGTGGAGCATTCTGATCCTGCGGGATGCGTTTCAGGGCACCACCCGGTTCGACGACTTCCAGAAGAGGCTCGGCATCGCCTCTAATACCCTGGCCAGACGATTAGATGAGTTGGTCGAGGCGGGGCTGCTGAAGCGTCACCGGTACAGCGAGCGGCCGCCGCGAGACGAATACTTGCTGACAACGGCGGGGCGCGATTTCCGGATGGTGCTGTGGGCGATGCTAGCCTGGGGAAACCGTCATTTTGCGCCGGAAGGCCCAAGCGTGCAGATCGTCGACGGCGAGACCGGCGAGGCAGCTGAGCCTGTGCTGGTAGACCGACGCACCGGGCGATTGCTGAGCGCCCCTCCCTTCCGCACCGCCGCCGGACCCACCGCGGGGCCGGAACTGCGGGCCCGCCACGGCACCATCACAGGGTCCGCGCGGCCGAGTGTGCGGCAATCAGGAGACAACTATGTCTAGCACCAGGGTCGGTCGTGACGTCCTCGATGACGCCGCCATCCCCAGCTCCAACAGGGCCCGCAAGTCCCGGCCTTTCAAACTGAAATATCTGCTGCTCGCCGGCGGCGTGATCGCGACCCTGGCGGCGGGCACGTGGTATGGGCGGGAGTGGTGGACCACCGGCCGCTTCATCGAGACCACCGATGACGCCTATGTCGGCGGAAACGTGACGCCGATCGCGCCGCATGTCGACGGCTTCATCTCCCAGATCCTGGTTGGCGACAACGCTCGGATACACGCCGGCGACGTGCTGATGCGGATCGACCCGAGCGACACCAAAGCAACTCTCGCTCACGATGCTGCAGTGCTTGGCGCCCGGATGGCGGCAGCCGCGAGCCTGCGCGCGCAGATTGACCTGCAGCAATCGACGATCCACCAGCAGGAGGCCGACTTTGTCGCCAAGACAGCGCATGCGTCCTTCGCGGTGCAGGACGCTGTGCGTTACGCAAGCCTCGCACTGACCAGCGCGGGTTCTCGCCAGGACGCGCAACGCACGGCCTCGCTGGACCAGGAAGCAAAATCCGCCGTGGTCGCGGCTGCGGCCGGACTGGAAGCGGCCCGGCAGAAGCTGAAGGTGCTGGAAGCGCAGATCGCCGAGGCGGACGCCGACGTGGCGCAGGCGCGGGCCGATCTCGAGACCGCGCGCCTCAACCTTGGCTACACCGAAATACGTTCGCCGATCGACGGCGTGGTCGGCAACCGCTCGGCGGAGGTCGGCGCCTACGTGAAGCCGGGCACCTACCTGATTTCGATCACGCCCTCGCGAGGACTGTGGGTAGACGCTAACTACAAGGAGGATCAGCTCACCCACATGGTTCCGGGTCAGCCGGCTGACGTGACGGCCGACGTGCTGCCGGGCCATGTCTTCCATGGTCACGTCGCGAGCTTCTCGCCAGGTACCGGGGCGGTGTTCAGCATCATCCCGCCGGAAAACGCGACCGGCAACTTCACCAAGATCGTGCAGCGGGTACCCGTGCGGGTGCTGCTCGACAGTGACGACACCAGCCTTGCCATGCTGCGGCCAGGGCTCTCAATGACCGTTAGCGTCGACACGCACAAGGACGGGAGCGTCCCGAAATGAGCGGAACCAAGGAGCGGCCGCCATCGCTGCTGCCGTTCGTTGTGATGTGCTTCGGCATGTTCATCGCGCTGCTGGATATCCAGATCGTCGCGTCATCGTTGCAGGATATCGGCGGCGGACTGTCGGCGGCGCAGGACGAGATCAGCTGGGTGCAGACGGCCTATCTCATCGCCGAGATCGTCATGATCCCGCTGTCGGGCTGGCTGACGCGGGTTTTCTCCACGCGATGGCTGTTCACCATCTCAGCCGCTGGCTTCACGGCTTCCAGCATGCTGTGCGGGCTCGCCTGGAACATCCAGAGCATGATCGTATTCCGTGCGCTACAGGGATTGCTCGGCGCCTCGATGATCCCGACGGTGTTCACTGCGTCGTTCCACTACTTCCCGGGCGCGCGTCGCGTCTATTCGGCAGCGGTGATCGGCATCATAGCCTCGATCGCGCCGACGCTCGGGCCGGTGATTGGCGGCTGGATCACCGACACGGTGAACTGGCGTTGGCTGTTCTACGTCAACCTGCTGCCGGGCCTGGCGATCACGGTGCTGATGCCTTTTTTGATCAAGATCGACAAGCCGGACCTGTCGCTCCTGCGCGACGCCGACTATCCGGGGATGGGACTGCTCGCGATCGGCCTGGGCACGCTGGAATACACGCTGGAAGAGGGCACGCGGTGGAACTGGTTCGACGACTCGACCATCCGCACCACGGCGTGGGTCGCCGGCATCGCCCTGGTGCTGTTCGTGGTACGAAGCCTGACCTATCGCACACCGGTGGTCGATCTGCGGGCACTCGGGAACCGTAATTTCACGATCGGGTGCATCCTCTCGTTTGTAACCGGCGTGGGCATCTTTACCACGATCTATCTCACGCCGCTGTTCCTCGGCTATGTGCGCGGCTTCAGCGCCTATCAGACCGGCATGGCGATCTTTTCCACCGGCGTCGCGACCTTGATCGGCACGCCGGTCTACATCGTACTGGCGCGCAAGTTCGATGGGCGCTGGCTGATGATGTTCGGGCTGGCGAGCTTCGGCTTGTCGATGTGGAGCTATAGTTTTATCACCCACGACTGGACCGGCGCCGAGTTCTTCCTGCCGCAGTTTCTGCGCGGCTTTCCGCAGGTCTTCGCCGTGGCACCCGCCGTCAATCTCGGCCTTGGCAGCTTGCCGCCAGAGCGGCTGAAATATGCCAGCGGGCTGTTCAACATGATGCGCAACCTTGGTGGCGCGGTCGGGATCGCGGTAGCTGCCGCGATCATCAACGACCAGACCAACCTG
>DASYBP010000222.1:0-11906 GCA_036500715.1 Rhodopila sp. | reverse complement strand
ACACCGTCCCGGTTGACGCCTACCGCGGTGCCGGCCGCCCGGAAGCGACGTTCCTGCTCGAACGCCTGGTGGATGTCATCGCCCACGACACCGGACTCGACCGGGTCGAGCTCCGGCGCAGGAACTTCATCCCCGCCGACGCTTTCCCCTACCAGACACCGGTCGCCCTGCAGTACGACAGTGGCGACTACCAGACCACCCTGAAGGTCGCGCTTGAAAACGCCGGCTGGGACGGGTTTGCAGCGCGCCGCGCCGAAGCCAAACGCCGTGGCAAATTGCGTGGCATCGGCATCTCCACCTACCTCGAGGCCTGCGGCATCGCCCCCTCGGCCGTTGTCGGTTCCCTCGGTGCCCGCGCCGGCCTTTACGAGGTCGCGGAAATCCGCGTCCACCCCACCGGCAGCGTCACCGTCTTCACCGGCACCCACAGCCACGGCCAGGGCCACGAAACCACCCTTGCACAGCTCGTCGTCGATCAGTTGGGCGTGCCATTCGACCAGGTCGAGGTCGTCCACGGTGACACCGGCAAGATCCCCTTCGGCATGGGCACGTATGGCAGCCGCAGCCTCGCCGTCGGCGGCTCGGCCATGGTCAAGGCGATGGACAAGGTCATCGCCAAGGGCAAGAAGATCGCCGCTCACCTGCTGGAAGCCTCGGTCGAGGACATCGAGTTCAACAACAACACATTTACCGTCGCCGGCACCGACAAATCGAAGACCCTGACCGATATCTCCCTCGCCGCCTACGTCCCGCACAATTACCCGATCGAGGAACTCGAACCCGGCCTCGACGAAACCGCCTTCTACGACCCGAAGAACTTCACTTTTCCTGGTGGCTGCCACGTCGCGGAAGTGGAGATCGACCCGGAAACCGGTGTCGTCGAAATGGTGAACTTCACCGCCGTCGACGACGTCGGTCGCGTGGTCAATCCGATGATCGTCGAGGGCCAGGTGCAGGGCGGTGTTGCCCAGGGCATCGGCCAAGCGCTGCTGGAAACCTGCACATACGACGCTGGCGGTCAGCTTCTGTCCGGATCGTTCATGGACTACACGATGCCACGCGCGAACGACATTCCGAACCTGTCGGTCGCCACGGAGAACACCATGTGTACCCACAACCCGCTGGGTTCCAAAGGCTGCGGCGAGGTCGGCGCCATCGGCTCGCCGCCCGCGGTGATCAACGCCGTGGTGGACGCGCTGAACGACTACGGCATCCGGCATCTGGACATGCCGGCAACCGCGGCAAAAATCTGGTCCATTATCCAGGCTGCCAAGCCGGCAATGGCGGCTGAGTAACGCAAGCTGAAGGGAAGCTCTCGATGTATGATTTCGCGTATGAAAAGCCCGGCAGCCTCGCTGATGCGATCAAGCTGCTGTCCGCCGACATGGACGCCAAGGCGCTTGCGGGCGGCCAGACCTTCATTCCCGTGCTGAAGCAGCGCCTCAACAAGCCTTCAACCGTCGTCGACCTCGCCAGGCTTGGTCTCACCGGCGTCAGTGTATCCGGCGACAAGGTGACGATCGGCGCGATGACCACCCACGCCACGATCGCCGCCAGCCCGGAGATCAAGGCAAAGATCCCTGGCCTGCAGCACCAGGCCAGCCTGATCGGGGACGAGGCGGTGCGTCACCGCGGCACCATGGGCGGTTCGCTGGCCAACAACGACCCCGCCGCCTGCTACCCCAGCGCCGTGCTGGCTCTGGGCGGCATAATCAAGACCGACCGCCGGTCCATTGCCGCCGACGACTTCTTCCAAGGCATGTTCACCACCGCGCTGGAGCAAGGCGAGATCATCACTTCGATCGAATTGCCAGTTCCGGAAAAATCCGCCTACGAGAAGTTCCGCAATCCTGCGTCACGCTACGCCATCGTCGGGGTGTTCGTGGCGAAATTCCCGTCTGGCGTGCGCCTCGCGATCACCGGCGCCGGTCAGGGCGGCGTCTTCCGCCACGCGGAAATGGAGAAAGCGCTGACCGCCAATTTCTCCCCCGACGCGATCGCCGGGATCGTCACCCCGCCCGACGATCTGAACAGCGACATCCACGCCAGCGCCGAATACCGGGCGCATCTCATCGGGGTCATATCCAGGCGGGCGGTAGCGAAGGCGGGTTAGTCGAACCGGCAGGCGTCGGCTCGCCTTCGTCGCGCAGGGCGCGTATTGCCCAGTCCGCGCTCCCGCGGGGGCGACCGTCCCAGCCCTCGACACCCGGTTGCGCTGATCAGACTCCGGGGCTCCATACGCTGGGCTGTCGCCACGAAAGACGGCGTCGGTCCCCATAGAGCGTCTCCCTGGCGGGAAAGGAGTCTCGTTTCGAGATTGACATATCCGCGCATTCGCGCCACATCATACGATCGCAAAAGGCCAATGACAGTGCCCGGTCAATTCACAGTGCTGGCGTTCGCAGCGGCGTTCCTCCGGTTGGGGACATTGGCGGCGAATGCCAGTGTGATCGTCGAGTTTTCTTTCCCGGCCACCCCCTCACGGAATATATTAGCGAAAACGACACTGTAGAAACCCTTCCGTCCACAGAAATTGCTGGCCTTATTCTGGGGCTAGCGGCCAACGGCACGTCCAGCGCCACCAACATTGAACTGACAAGCGGGCAGCCAATCGCCTTGCCACTGAACGAGACCAACATTTATTCGAACAGCTTCACGATCACCAATGGGGTGGTATCGGCTGCGTCTTACTATGCTCAGGCGCAATTCGCGATATTTAACGACTCGTTTGATCTCGGTTTGTCCCAAGCCAACAGCATGGACAACCCCGATCATTCTGGGGTCGTAGTATACGGTTTGATCAACTACCTCAGCTCTGCCGCGCCGACTTTCACCGTTGAGCAAGTTCCAGAGCCAGCGATGCCCGAGCTGCTCGTGTTCGGATTGGCTATGCTTGCGTGGCTACACAGCGGCCGGATTTCTCTTAGGAGACACAAGAATAGAGCATTTTCTTACTTGGGCCGAGTCAGCAATCCCGATCAAACGAGCCAAGGCTGACCGGCGACACTCACGACCGCCGCAGCGACGAAGTCTCATAAAACGCGACCGGCGCCACCGATGGGCGGTTCGCTGGCCAACAACGGCCCCGCCGCCTGCTACCCCAGCGCCGTGTTGGCCCTGGGCGGCGCAATCAAGACCGACCGCCGGTCCATCGCCGCCGCCGACTTCTTCCAGGGCATGTTCACCACCGCGCTGGAGCGAGGCGAGATCATCACCTCGATCAACTGGCGAGTACACGCCAAGCGGGCAGCTGTGGGAGATTCCCGTCTGGGTCCACATGTTGCGGGCTGAGCGGGTGACAACCTGCGACGACTTGGCTTGACATCATGGCAGCACCTCGGCGAACCACGCTATCGTATCGCGCAGCAGCGAAGCGCGATACGTCGCACCTGGTTGGAAGTGGCCGATTCAGGCGGCAATAGGTGATTGCTTCGCGACTCACGCTTGACGCTGATCGGACCCTAGCGCCCCCATCGAAACTGGTCCGGGACCCCGCTCCAGCAAAGGTCCCGGACCGCCCTGCCGTCAGGCGGCGGCGAACTGCCCGCGCCCAAACATCTTATCGAGTGCCTCCGCCTCAGCTTTGTCGAACGGCGTGGTCTGCGCCCTGACCGCATCGACCGCCGCCAGCGCCTTCTTCACCGCCGGCCGTTCGTCGATCGTCTTCACCCAGCGTGCAACATTCGGCAGCTTCGCCATCGCCTCCGCGCCGACGTATATTGGAATGCCCCGCAGCCACGGGAAGGTGGCGATATCGGCCACCGAATATTCCGCTCCCCCTAGATACGGGACAGTCGCCAGCCGACGATCGATCACCTCGGACACCCGCATCACCTGCGTCAGATACCGGCTCTTGGAATAGTCGTTACCGGCCGGAGCAAAGCGTGTGAAGTGCACGAGCTGGCCGAACATCGGACCCACCGTGGACATCTGCGTCATCAGCCACTGGATGGCGTCGGCCTTCGCCGCCGCGTCCTTCGGCAGCAATTTGCCGGTCTTCTCCGCCAGATACAGCAGGATGGCCCCCGATTCGAAGCAGGTGTACGGCTTGCCGCCCGGTCCGTCCGGATCGACGATCACCGGAACCTTGGCGTTCGGGTTCAGCTTCAGAAACGCTTCGTCAAACTGCTTGCCGCTGAAAACATCGACCGGCTGCACCGTGTAGGGCAGCGCCAGTTCCTCCAGCGCGATATACATTTTGACGACATTGGGGCTACCCATCCCATACAAGGTGATCATCGCCTGCGTCCCTCCCGTTCAGATTGCAGATGCCCCGACCATTGCATGACGGAGTGACCCGGGGAAGGCGAGCGCCGGTTCGCCAGTCCAGCTGGCCAGCGGGAGACTGAGCGAGGCGCGGCGTCGGTTCGCCACCCTACGCGGACTATCAAACATCCGTGTATACACGGAAATATTCCGATCCGGCTTGCCACGGGCTTCGGTGGCACCTACACGGCATGATTGACATAAGGACCAAGAGTGCGAGCATGGCGTGCAGAATTGCCATCGAGCACGCCGTCGATAAATGGGGGGCGATAACGGGAGCGCCCATCGCGGCCGGTCGCGGCTAAGGGTTCGGACCAGCCTCCCACGACGGATCCGACCCTCGACTGGCTCAGTTGGAGGGCACGCGGAATGCGATTCCTGCATCGGTGGTTCGTCGACGTCCCGATCGCCCGCAAGCTGTACTTCACGGTTGGCACCATGGCGGCGTTGATCGGGGTTGAGCTGTTTGTTCTGTTGTTTTCCCTGAACACGCTCTCGTCGTTGCGTGCTTACGTCGGCGGCGAAGGCCTATGGTCCAAGGCGCAGAAGGATGCCGTCTTCCATTTGTATAGATACGGCACCTCCCGCAATAATCGGGACTACGAGTTGTTTGAACAGTTCATGCGGGTGCCGATCGGCGATGCCAGGACATGGCAGGAGCTGCAGAAGCCCGACCCAAACATGAATGCGGCGCGCGAAGGTTTTCTGCAAGGCCGGAACCATCCCGACGACGTCGACGGTATGATAAGTCTGTTCAGTCATTTCTCCAACGTATACTACATCAAAAAGGCGATAACCGTATGGGGCGAGGGGCAGGTCGTTGCCGTGCAGCTATTGCCGATCGCCGAAAGCCTTCGGCAGGAGATAAATTCGCCGAACCCGTCACAGGCACGAATCAATCAGCTTGAGGATACGGTTTATGCCATAGATCAGCGGCTGACCGCTTTCGAGGATGAGTTCTCGTTCACCCTCGGTGAAGGCTCCAGGTGGCTGGAAAGGGTGGTGCTAAAACTGCTGTTCTCAACTGCTTTGACTGTCGAAGCGACCGGTCTGTTGTTGACTATTTCGGTAAGCCGAGGCATACACAAGGGGCTGACCAATATCATCAGCGCCGCCAATGCTTTTTCCGCCGGAGAATTGAGCGCGCGCGCCAAGATATTATCGCGTGACGAGATCGGGGTGGTCGCCAGTGCATTCAATGAAATGGCCGGTAATCTGCAGACACGGGTGAGGGAGTTTGGCCGGCTGAACGAACTGGCCCGGCTGAACCAGGATCTGCGCCATGAGGTTGCTGAACGGGAACGCGCCGAAGCGGAACTGCGCCTCATGAACGAGACGTTGGAGGCGCGCGTGGCGGAACGCACGTCAACGATGACGCATACTGTCGATGCCCTGCATAAGGAGGCGGCGGACCGCGAGCGTGTCGAGGCGGTGCTGCGCCAAACTCAGAAAATGGACGCGGTCGGCCAACTGACGGGCGGCATTGCGCACTACTTCAATAACATGCTCGTCGGCATCTCCGGCAGCCTGGAGATGATCAGCCGCCGGACCGCCCAAGGTTCCACCGTCGGGCTAGAGCGCTATATCGACGCCGCGCTGACCTCGGCTGCTCGCGCGGCGACGCTGAACCACCGCCTGCTCGCGTTCTCACGCCGTCAAACGCTCGATCCGAAGCCGACCGACCTGAATCGCCTCGTCCTCGGCATGATGGAGTTGTTCAAGAATACCATCGGACCGGCGATCCGCCTCGAGACGAAGCTGGATCCCACGCTGGGATTGACGCTGTGCGACCCGAACCAGCTCGAAAGTTCGTTGCTCAATCTGGTCATCAACGCCTGCGACGCAACGCCCGAAGGTGGGTCCCTGCGGATCGAGACCACCAATTCAGTCATCCCCGAAGGCGCCGCGGCCTTCGGGCCGTCCATGCTGCCGCCCGACGATTACGTGACGCTAACCGTCACCGATACTGGCATCGGCATGACCCCGGCGGTCCTCCCGCGCGCCTTCGATCCTTTCTTTACCACCAAACCACTCGGCCAAGGCACCGGACTGGGCCTGTCGATGGTTTACGGCTTCGTCCAGCAATCGGGCGGCGAGGTTCTGCTGCGCAGCATGGAGGGGCAAGGAACGACAGCGACAATTCATCTGCCCAGGTACCTGAGAGCGGTTGACCCGATCTCGCAGCAACAGACCGCCGCAGCCGCCACTCCGCGCCTGGCACCGTCGGACGCGGTCGTGCTGGTGGTCGAAGACGAGCGGGACGTACGCCTGGTCGTCGTCGACCTGCTGGAGGACATTGGCTACACCGTACTGTCAGCCAATGACGGCGCTTCCGGGCTGGAGATCGTCGATTCCGAGCGCCGGATCGACCTGTTGGTCAGCGATGTGGGCCTGCCGGGCGGCATGAACGGCCGTCAGCTTGCCGACGCGGCGCGGCAGCGTCGGCTTGGCCTGAAGGTCCTGTTCATCACCGGCTATTCCGAGGCTTCCGCGATGGGCAGCGGCCTGCTGGACGAAGGGACGGAGCTCATGACGAAGCCGTTCTCACTGACCGCCTTTGCAAGCAAGGTGCAAGGCATAATCAGCGCTTGATGCGACCGGCTCCGCGCCACGGGTCACCGCGCGAGCCGGGTTGGCGCGCGATCGGCCGGCCTGAAGACCAAATCGCGAAATGCCGATTTTCGCGCCAAAAAGATATAATTCGAGCGCTCCGGCGGGATATAATTTCGGGCGCCTCGGTGCCACGCGGCCAGTAGACGCCTTGCCGGCCGCCCAAAAAACCCGCAGCTTTGCCGCCACAGGCCCGCTTGCCGGTCGCACGCGATTTGGCTTACGTTGCATTGCGGCAGGATCATTGCCATTTGTCCACCCAACGGGCAAAACGGCTTCTTGCGCGTCGGCGCGCACCCCCGGACGGCATATTTGTTACGCCAAGGAAAGTTGTGGCAATGCAAGAGGTTATGAGGCAAGGCCTTTACGATCCGCAAAACGAGCACGATTCGTGCGGCGTCGGTTTCGTGGTCAACATCAAAGGCCGCAAGTCTCATGACATCATCTCTCAGGGACTGAAGATCCTGGAGAACCTGGACCATCGCGGCGCCGTAGGGGCGGATCCGCTGATGGGCGACGGCGCCGGCATCCTGATCCAACTGCCAGATGCCCTGTTGAACGATTGGGCGCGCGCCCATGGCAAGTCGCTGCCGGCCGCCGGCCGCTACGCCGTCGCCATGTGCTTTCTCCCGCGCGACCAGACCGCCAGGGAATACGTTATCCAGCATTTCGAGCAGGTCGTTACCAAGGAGGGCCAGTCGATGGTCGGCTGGCGCGATGTGCCCACCGACCTAACGGGTCTCGGCAAGGCCGTCATCGAGACCATGCCGGTTATCCGCCAGGCGATCGTGGCGTCCAACATGTCGATCCGCGATCAGAACGCGTTCGAGCGCAAGATCCTCGCCATCCGCAAGCAGATCCTAAACAACCTGAGGACACTGGCGGAAAAGCGCAATATTCCTCGTGTCACCGAAACCTATATGCCGTCCTTCTCGACCAGGACGGTGGTTTACAAGGGTCTGTTGCTGGCCACCCAGGTCGGCAGCTTCTACCACGATCTGCGCAATCACCTTACCACCTCGGCGCTGGCCCTGGTGCACCAGCGCTTTTCCACCAACACCTTCCCCTCCTGGAAGCTGGCCCACCCGTATCGCTTCCTGGCTCACAACGGTGAGATCAATACCGTCCGCGGCAACGTCAACTGGATGTACGCCCGCCGCCGCTCGATGGAGTCCGATCTGATCGGACCCGATTTGAACAAGATGTGGCCGATCAGCCCGCACGGCCAGTCGGACACCGCCTGCATCGACAACGCGCTGGAGATCCTCGTTGCCGGCGGCTACTCGCTGTCACACGCGATGATGATGCTGATCCCGGAGGCCTGGGCGCACGACCCGCTGATGGATCCGGAGCGGAAGGCGTTCTACGAGTACTACGCCGCTCTGATGGAACCCTGGGACGGCCCCGCGGCCATCGCCTTCACCGACGGCCGCCAGATCGGCGCCACGCTGGATCGCAACGGCCTGCGCCCCGCCCGCTATGTCGTCACCGACGACGACTACGTCATCATGGCCTCCGAAGCCGGCGTGCTGCCGGTGCCCGAGGAAAAGATCGCCCGCAAATGGCGCCTGCAGCCTGGCAAGATGCTACTCATCGACCTCGAGGAAGGCCGCATCATCGACGATGAGGAGATCAAACAGAAGCTCGCGCGCGAGCATCCGTATGCCGAGTGGCTGAAGCAGACCCAGTACAAGCTGGAGGAACTGCCGGAAAGCGACGAGTCGCGCGCGCTCGCTACCCCCAACGATACGGACGCACTGCTGCATAATCAGCAGGCGTTCGGCTATACTCAGGAGGATATTCAGTTCTTCCTGGAACCGATGGCTACGGCCGGCGACGATCCGGTGGGGTCGATGGGCACCGACACGCCGCTGGCGGTGCTGTCCGACAAGCCCAAGCTGCTGTTCAACTACTTCAAGCAGAATTTCGCCCAGGTCACCAACCCGCCGATCGACCCGATCCGCGAGGAGTTGGTGATGTCGCTGGTTTCCATCATCGGACCCCGCCCGAACCTGCTGGGGCACCACGCCGGCAACTACCTGCGCCTGGAAGTGGCACAGCCGATCCTGACCAATACGGATCTCGAGAAGATCCGCGACATCGACAATATCGCCGGCGGCGCCTTCCGCACCCGGACCATCGACATCACCTGGCCCGCCAGCGAGGGTGCCGAGGGGATGGAGAAGGCCATCTTCACGATCTGCCAGACGGCGACCGAGGCGGTGCTGGCCGACTACACCATCCTGATCCTGTCCGACCGCGAAGGCAGCGAGAACCGCATTCCGATCCCCTCACTGCTCGCCACCGCCGCGGTGCACAACCACCTGATCCGGCAGGGCCTGCGCATGAGCACCGGCATCGTCGTTGAAACCGGTGAAGCCAGGGAGGTACACCATTTCTGCGTGCTCGCCGGCTACGGCGCCGAGGCCATCAACCCCTATCTCGCGTTCGAGACCATCGAGCAGATCCGCGTCCAGACCGGGATGAAAAAGTCTCGTGCCGAGGTGAAGAAAAACTACCTCAAGGCAGTCGGCAAAGGGATCATGAAGGTGATGTCCAAGATGGGCATCTCCACCTACCAGTCCTATTGCGGCGCGCAGATCTTCGACGCCGTCGGGCTGACCCAGGCGTTCGTCGACCGCTGCTTCACCGGCACCGCGACAACCATCGAAGGCGTCGGTTTCGCCGAAATTGCCCAGGAAGCCGTTGCCCGGCACAAGGCCGCGTTCGGCCACAACCCGATCTACAAGGACATGCTCGACGTCGGCGGCGACTATGCGTTCCGCCTGCGCGGCGAGGCGCATGCCTGGACGCCGGAATCGATCGGCCGGCTGCAGCACGCCGTGCGCGGCAACCTGCCGGCGGAATTCCACGCCTTCACTCGTATTATCAACGATCAGAGCGAGCGGCTGCTGACCATCCGTGGTCTGATGGATTTTCGCCGTGTCCCGACCCCGGTGCCGATCGACGAGGTCGAACCGGCGAAGGAAATCGTCAAACGCTTTGCCACCGGCGCGATGAGCTTCGGATCGATCTCGCGCGAAGCCCACACCACGCTCGCGATCGCGATGAATCGCATCGGCGGGAAATCCAACACCGGCGAGGGCGGCGAGGAGTCCGACCGTTACAGGCCCTTGCCGAACGGCGATTCCGAACGCTCCGCGATCAAGCAAGTCGCCTCCGGCCGCTTCGGCGTCACAACCGAATACCTGGTCAACGCCGACGACCTGCAGATCAAGATGGCCCAAGGCGCCAAGCCGGGCGAAGGCGGACAGCTTCCCGGCCACAAGGTCGACAAGAACATCGCCCGCGTGCGCCATTCCACGCCGGGCGTCGGCCTGATCTCACCGCCGCCGCATCACGACATCTATTCGATCGAGGACCTGGCGCAGCTTATTCACGACCTGAAGAACGCCAATTCCCAGGCGCGCATTTCCGTCAAGCTGGTGGCCGAGGTCGGCGTCGGCACCGTCGCGGCCGGCGTCTCCAAGGCGCGTGCCGACCACGTCACCATCGCCGGCTTCGAAGGCGGCACCGGCGCCAGCCCGCTGACCTCCTTGACCCACGCCGGCAGCCCTTGGGAAATCGGCTTGGCCGAAACCCAGCAGACCCTGGTGCTGAACGAGTTGCGCAGCCGCATCGCGGTTCAGGTCGACGGCGGCCTGCGCACCGGCCGCGACGTCGTCGTCGGTGCCCTGCTCGGCGCCGACGAGTTCGGCTTCGCCACCGCGCCGCTGATCGCCGCCGGCTGCATCATGATGCGCAAGTGCCACCTCAACACTTGCCCAGTGGGCATTGCCACCCAGGACCCCGTCCTGCGCAAGCGCTTCACCGGAACGCCGGAGCACGTCATCAACTTCTTCTTCTTCATCGCCGAGGAAGTCCGTGAGTTGATGTCGCAACTCGGCTTCCGTACCTTCAACGAGATGGTCGGGCAGGTCGGCAAGCTGGATGCCCGCAGGGCGATCGAGCACTGGAAGGCGCACGGCGTCGACCTGAGCAAGATCCTCTACCAGCCGGAACTGAAGCCGGGGATCGGCATTCACCACAGCGAGCCGCAGAACCACCACCTGGAGAAGGCCCTCGACCAGGTGCTCGTCCGCGAGGCCGCCGACGCCCTCACGTCAGGAACGCCGGTTCGGCTGCAGCACCCGATCTACAACACCAGTCGCACCGTCGGCGCCATGCTGTCGGGTGAAGTTGCCCGCCGATACGGCCATATCGGCCTGCCGGAAGACACCATCGCCGTGCATCTGACTGGAACCGCCGGCCAGAGCTTCGGTGCCTTCCTGGCGCGCGGCGTGTCGCTTTACCTGACCGGTGACGCCAATGACTATGTCGGCAAGGGCTTGTCCGGCGGCCGCGTGGTGGTTCGCCAGCCGCCAACCGCCACGCGCGATCCGATGCAGAACATTATCGTCGGCAATACGGTGCTGTACGGCGCCATCGCGGGCGAAGCCTACTTCCAGGGCGTCGCCGGGGAGCGTTTCGCCGTCCGCAACTCGGGTGCCGTCGCGGTGGCGGAAGGCTGCGGTGACCATGGGTGCGAATACATGACCGGAGGCGTCGTCCTGGTGCTGGGCAACACGGGGCGCAACTTCGCCGCGGGCATGTCCGGTGGCATCGCCTATGTCTATGACGACGGCGACCGCTTTGACAAACTGTGCAACCTGGCCGGTGTCGAACTGGAGAAGGTCGGCGCCGCCGAACTCGGCCTGGCGGACGAGCCTGGGCGTCCGCGTCAGCGTTCGGTCAGCGTCGATGACAGCGGCATGGGCGACCCTCTGCGCTTCGACGCCGAACGCCTGCGTATCCTGGTCGAGCGTCACCTTCTGTTCACCGGCAGCGCCCGCGCGCGGGAACTGCTGGACAACTGGGACGAGGCGCTGTCGCGGTTCGTCAAGGTCATGCCGCGCGATTACAAGCGCGCGCTGCTGGATTTGAAGGCCGAGGCCGCCTCCAAGGCCACTGTCGCGGCGGAGTAGGGGCCGGTCCGGACCCCCACGCCCACCTCGGCGATCGGCTGGTCG
>DASYBP010000221.1:0-12910 GCA_036500715.1 Rhodopila sp. | reverse complement strand
CCACCACCGCGCCGTTCTTCTGTGCCAGACCCGTGAAGTCCAGCGTCTTGACCGCCCGGCCCTCCAGATGCGCGGCCATCGCCAGGATCGCGCCTGATGTGACGATGCCGCCACCGCCGATACCAGCGAACAGGCCACGCCAGACTACACCCGAGGGCAGAGTCGGTTGCGGCAGGGTCGCCGCCAGCTCAGCCTCCCGAACCTGCCATTGTGCATCAGCGTCCGGCGCCGCCGGCGGCCCCGCCTGGGTCACGAAGCTCGGACAGAACCCTTTCAGGCATGACAGGTCAACGTTGCAGCTGGTCGGGTTGATCCGGCGCTTGCGCCCGAACGCGGTCTCCACCGGTTCGATCGCGATGCAGCCTGACTGCGTCGAGCAATCCCCACAATTCTCGCAGACCGCTTCGTTGATGACGACGTGGCGCGTCGGCTGCTCCATCGAGCCACGCTTGCGGCGCCGCCGCTTTTCGGTGGCGCACACCTGGTCGTAGATAAGCACCGACGGCCCCTCGAAGTCCCGCAGTGATTTTTGCACCGAGTCCAATTCGTCACGGGTATGGATCGTGACACCGGCCGGCAATTCCGACGGTTTCGGCAGCCGATCCGCTTCATCGGCGACGACGGCGATGCGCTTGACCCCCTCGGCCGCGAGTTGAGCGGCGATATTCGGGACAGTCGGCTGCCCCTCGGTCGGCTGGCCGCCGGTCATCGCCACCGCATCGTTGAACAGCAGCTTGTAGGTGATCTGCGTCTTCGCCGCGACCGCTTGTCGGATCGCCAGACTGCCCGAGTGCTGATAGGTACCATCGCCAAGATTGGCGAACATATGCTTGACGTCGGTGAAGCTGGACAGACCGATGAATGGCGCTCCCTCGCCGCCCATCTGGGCGAAGGTGCGGGTATTCGGGCCGTCATCCAACGCCATGAAGTGGCAGCCGATGCCGGCACTGGCAAAGCTGCCGTCCGGCAGTTTCGTCGATGTCGCGTGCGGACACCCGGCGCAGAACGCCGGGATGCGGCGCAGCAGACCATCCGGGCGACTGATGGCGAGCGGCGCCGGCGGTGCCGGAAGGTTCAACCCGGCGCGGCCCAGAAAGCTCGCCAGCCCGGCAGCAACCCCTTCCGGCGACAGTTCCATCAGCGGCGACAGCAGTGGGGCACCGACCGGGTCGGTCTTGCCGCTGACCTCAGGGCGCTCATCCGCCGGCAGATGGTACAGCGCGTCACGGATCTGGCTTTCCACGAAGCCGCGCTTTTCCTCGACCACCAGAATAAACCGTTTGCCACGGGCGAACGCCCGCAGCCCCTCGGTTTCCAGCGGCCAGGTCATGCCCACCTTATAGACCGCCAGTTGCGCGTGATCGTCCAGGCCAAGGCGGCGCAGCGCGTGCAGCGTGTCCTCATGCGCCTTGCCGACCGTGACCAGGCCGATCGTCGCGTCCGCGCCGCCGCTGATAAGTCGGTCGATCCGGTTGGCGCGCGCCCAGGCGAGCAGCGCCGGCATCCGCTCCTCGATCATCCGCCGTTCCAGTTCCGCTCTGTCGGCGGGGAAATGCATGGTGTGGTCGAAGTTCAGCCCGTGAGGCGGCAGCGCGATATCCGGCGTCACGAAGCGGCGCCACGTCGGCACAATCGCCGTGGACGCCTGTTCCATGGTCTCGGCGGTGGTCTTCATCGCCACCCAGACGCCGGCGAAACGTGACATCGCCCAGCCGGCGAGCCCGAGGTCGAGCACGTCCTGCACCGAGGCCGGATTCAGTACCGGAATGAAGCAATTCTGAAAAATGTATTCGGTCTGATGCGGATACGTCGAAGAGTGCGCGCCGTGGTCATCACCGGCAATGGCCAGAATACCGCCGTGCTTGTGCGTTCCCGCCATGTTGGCGCAGTGCAGGGCATCGCCGCTGCGGTCCACCCCTGGCCCCTTGCCGTACCACATGCCAAAGACGCCATCGAACCGCTTGCCGGGGAACGCATCGAGTTCCTGCGTACCATACAGCATCGTGGCGGCCAGGTCCTCATTGATGCCGGGCTCGAAGCGGATGTCGTTCTCCGCCATGCGCTTCTTCTGCACCCACAATTCCCGGTCCAACCCGCCGAGCGGGGAGCCCCGATAACCGGAGACCAGGGCAGCGGTGCGAAGCCCCGCGTCCTGATCGAGCCGACGTTGTTCCAGCAGCAGCCGCAGTAGGGCCTGGATGCCGGTCAGCAGGACGGGTCGATCCAGATCGGTGAAACGCGAATCCAACGTGATATCCGTGGGTGCGATACCGATATCCATGGACGTTTGTCCCTTCAAGGGTTCTGGATGCTAGATAGTAGCGCTGGCGCCCCGGGAAAGGCTGCCATAGTTCGATCGGACAGTGGCCTGTTTTAGCAAGAACCGCCAAACTGCCGGATGACAAGCAAGGATGTGTGATGGAGCTTGACCGGTTGGACCTGGCGATCCTCGATCATTTGCAGGCGAATGGTCGCGCGACGGCGCAGGAGTTGGGTGACGCCGCGCATCTGTCGGCCTCGCCGTCGCACCGGCGCCAGAAACTCCTGGAGGAAGCGGGGGTCATCCAGCGCTATGTCGCTCTGCTGGACCAGGACAAGGTCGGGCTGCCGGTTAATGTGTTCGTCACGGTGAAGCTGGCGAACCACCAGGACGAGACGCTGCGGGGTTTCGAACGCGCCATCGAAGCCTGTCCCGAGGTGATGGAAATGTATGAGATGACCGGCGCGAGCGATTTCCTGCTCCGCGTCGTGGCCGCCGACATCGCCGCCTATGAGGCGTTCCTGCGCGGACGCCTGGTACATATCCAAGGCGTGCAGTCCTTCGAGTCGGCCATGGCCCTCAAGCGGGTGGTCTACCGGACCAATCTGCCGCTGCGGCAGGGTCGGTCGGGTCGGATCTGACGCCGGCGAACGCCGCCACTCCCCGAGGCACGGGACGCGTCGGCACGGGATACGCCGCGTTTGCTGAAACCGCTCATCCCCAAGCCGTAAGCCTACTCCGCGTTGCTGCACCGTATCGAGGACCTGCTCTCCGGTGACGCTATCGGCTGTTGAACGGCGTCACTTCAGAATCGGTTGAACGGCGTCACTTCAGAGAAGCCGGCTCACGCAGCGTGGCGCTAACGGCCGGCAGCAGCGCCGGATCACCGACCGCGATCACCCGCCCGTCACCGTCCGAACGGGGCGGTTGGCCGTGCCAGTCAGTCAGCGACCCGCCTGCCCCCTGAACGACCGGCAGCAGCGCCGCCCAGTCCCACGGCTTCAGGTCGCATTCGACGATCACGTCGATCTGCCCGAGCGCGAGAAGGCCATAGGCGTAGCAGTCGCCGCCCCAGTAGTTGCGCCGGACCTTGGCGGCCAGCCTCCAAAAGGGGGCGGGTTCGTCGCCGAACATCTCCGGGCTGGTGGCTGACAGCTCGGCATTGTTCAGATCCGCGCACGCACGGGTGCCGACACGTCCGCCCAGTGGTCCGGAAAATACCGTCGGCCGATCGGCCGCACCGACCCAGCGCTCACCCGTCACCGGCTGATCGATGATGCCAACCACCGGGACGTCGTCCCGCAACAGCGCCACCAGCGTTCCGAAGGTCGGACGGCCGGTGATGAAGGCGCGAGTGCCATCGATCGGGTCCAACACCCAGCGTGACCGAGAATCCGGTCGCTCAAGCCCGAATTCCTCACCAAGGATGCCGCATTCAGGGCAATCACGGGTCAGCACTGCCCGCATCGCCAGTTCGGCGTTGCGGTCGGCGATAGTCACCGGCGTCTGGTCCGCTTTCAGGTCGGCTGCGACCGTGCCGCGAAACAACGGGCGGATCACCGCCCCGGCCGCGTCGGCGGCCGCTATCGCCGCCGCCACGTATCGATCTAACGGAAGGCCGGCGCTCAGGGGGAGGGCAGCGGAACGGGGTTGGCCGACAGGCTGCGCAGATAGTCGATCACGTCGGCCCGCTGCTGATCATTGCTGATGCCGGCGAACGACATCCGCGTCCCCGGTACATAGGCTGCGGGATTGTGCAGCCACTCGTTGAGTTCATCGAAGGTCCACGGGCCAGTCTTCGCCTTCATCCCTGCCGAGTAGTTGAAGCCCTCCATGTGGCCATGCGGACCGCCCACCACACCGTATAGATTGGGCCCGACGCCAGCTTTGCCGCCCTCATTGACCGTATGGCAGGACACGCACAGTTTCTTCACCGTCGCCTCACCCGTCGCCACGTCGGCCTTGGCGAGCAGCGGCGCGATCGGCGGCAAGGCTTCCTGCTTCGGTGCTGCGGCCGCCTCGGTCGCGGCCGGCGCGCCCCGGATGGCGATGGCGGGCTTCGGTGGGCGTGTCTCGGTCACCAGGTGCATGCCAAGCAAGCCGGTGAGAAAGAACATGATACCGGCGACAAGCACCGCCGCCACGCCCTTGTTGAGTTCCATGCTGTCCATGCCACGCCGTTCCCGATCGAGGGGCGTTGAGGCCCCGGTTGGCCAAACGCCCCGCCGTTGCGCGGCGATCAACGCGTCCCTAAGCTATCCGCACCATAGGGAAACGAATTCGCCGCTTCAACCCACTCGCGGAACGCTTTTGCCGGCTCGACCCCGGCGACGGCGGCGTTACCGCGGTACAGCCGGGAACTTCCGCGCCTTGAACCCGCCACCGCTTTGAACCCAATTGTCGTGATCCCCGCCCGGATGGCCTCCACCCGCCTGCCAGGCAAGCCACTGGCGGATATTGGCGGCCGACCGATGATCGTGCACATGCTGCGGCGCGGCCAAGCATCCGGGATCGGGCCGGTCGCCGTGGCCTGCGGCGATCCGGAGATCGCGGTGGCGGTGCGGGACGCCGGCGGGCGGGCGGTGCTGACCGATCCGGCCCTGCCGTCGGGATCGGATCGCGTACACGCGGCGCTGGCGGAACTCGACCCGGATCGGGCGCATGATGTCGTGGTCAACCTGCAAGGCGATTTTCCGACGCTGGATCCCGAAGGTTTACGCCAGGTGATCACGCCGTTGGCCGACCCGGCCATCGATATCGGCACGCTGGTGGTGCCGATCCACGACGAAATCGAGGCCACGACAGTGTCCTTCGTCAAGACCGCCTGTGCCTTCGCACCCGGGCAGACCATCGCGCCGGCGCTGTATTTCTCGCGTCAGCCGATACCCTGGGGGACGGGGCCACGCTGGCACCACGTCGGGATCTATGCCTACAGACGAACCGCACTGGATCGTTTTGTCGCGCTGCCGCCAAGCCCGTTGGAGCAGCGCGAGAGTCTGGAACAGTTGCGGGCGCTGGAGAATGGGATGCGGATCGCCTGCGTGCGCATGGAATACGGCCCGTTTGGGGTCGACACACCGGAAGACCTCGAACGCGCCAGGGCATTGCTGGTCCCGCAGGGATCTATTGGGCGATCGATCGGGGGATCGCTGTTGCAATGACGATCGCCTTTCAGGGCTTGCCGGGCGCCTATTCCGACCTTGCCTGCCGCAACGCCTATCCGGCAATGCAGACCCTGCCCTGCCTGTCGTTCGAAGCCGCCATCGACGCCGTGCGCGACGGCACGGCAACACTCGGGATGCTGCCTTGCGAAAACAGCCTGGCCGGGCGGGTACCGGATATTCATCACCTCCTCCCCGAATCGGGCCTGTTCATCGTCGACGAGCAGTTCCAGCGCGTGGAACACTGTCTGCTCGGCGTCAGGGGTGCGTCGATCGCCGATATCAGGCGGGCGCACTCGCACACCGTCGCACTCGGTCAGGTGCGACGGATCTTGGCGGATCTGCGGCTGACACCCGTGGTCGAGGCCGATACCGCCGGCGCGGCCCAACTCGTCGCCGAATGGGGCCGCAAGGAAGATGCCGCGATCGCCTCGTCGCTCGCAGCCGAGATCTACGGATTGGATGTGCTGCGGTGCAATGTGGAGGACGCGGCGCACAACACGACCCGGTTCTACGTCGTGGCGCCGCGTCCGGCACAGGTCGATCCGGCCACCCTCAACCTGATGACCACCTTCGTGTTCCGCGTCCGCAACGTCCCCGCGGCGCTGTACAAGGCCCTCGGTGGCTTCGCGACCAACGGTGTCAACATGACCAGGTTGGAAAGCTACATGATAGGCGGCGAGTTCACCGCGACCCAGTTCTTGTGCGACGTCGAAGGTCATCCGGAGCAGCCGCCGCTGCGCCGGGCGCTGGAGGAGCTTTCGTTCTTCTCCACCGAGACGCGGGTGCTAGGGGTGTATCCGATGGCGGCATTCCGGCTGGCCCAAGGCCCTGGGAACTGAGCCACCAGGAACTGAAGGAGACAGGATGTTGATCCGGGTCGAGACGCAGGAAAGCTGGCGACGGCTGGTATTGAACCGGCCGGAGAAACTGAATGCCCTGACCACCGGGATGATCCTCGATCTGCTGGCGGCGATCGATGCCGCCGAGGCTGATCCGGCCTGCCGGGCGATCGTGCTGACCGGCGAAGGGCGCGGCTTCTGCGCCGGACAGGAAGTGGGCACCGACTTTATGCCTGGACCGAACGGGCCGCCAGATCTGGAAGCGCTGGCCAACAGCTACCATCACCAGGTGGTGCGCCGTATCCGCGGGTCCCGGTTGCCGTTCGTTTGCGCCGTCAACGGGGTGGCGGCCGGGGCCGGCGCGAGTTTCGCATTGGCCGCCGACATCGTCCTGGCGGCGCGATCGGCGGTGTTCGTGCAGGCGTTTATCCGTATCGGGCTGGTGCCGGACAGCGGCTCTACATTCCTCTTGCCTCACCTGGTTGGTGACGCCCGAGCGCGCGGCCTCGCGATGCTCGGGGACGCCATCGATGCGGACACCGCCGAACGCTGGGGCATGATCTGGAAGGCGGTTGACGACCTGACGCTTGCCGACGAGGCCCAGGCGCTGGCCGTCCGGTTGGCACGCTCTCCGGCTGGCGCGCTGGCGGGGACCAAGCAGTTGTTCGCTGCGGCCGCCGGTAATTCGTTGCACGATCAGCTCGATCTGGAAGCGCGGCTGCAGGGCGAGGCTGGCCGCTCAGCCGATTTTGCCGAGGGAGTACGGGCGTTCCAGGAAAAGCGCCCTCCACGCTACTTCTAGCGTTCCGATTCGAAGGTCCATCGTAATGTGGAGCAGCCGCTTTACGGACTTTCGAAGCGAAATTAGCCAGGCATCGTTTTCTAGTGTGGTCGATGGTTGCTTCGACCCTCTGATGCGCGATAGGCCACGCTATTGGTAAGGCGGATACGCGGGCGCGTAGCCTGGCTCATGCGTATAGTCAGGCGGTTGCGGAGCCTGCGCCTGCCGCGGTGGCGCCGGCCCAGCCGCCAGCGAATCGAAAAAATTGTCCATCTGGCGGATCGGGAAGGTCTGGTTGACGGCCGCGTTCGGGTCTGAAGTGCAGGCTGCCAGCGCCAGACCGACGATCATCACAACCAGGCTCTGACACCCGCGCATGCTGCTCTCCTGTCAAGCGATTTGCTAATAAGTAACCTCTCAGCGCCCGAAGCGTTTCATCCATCCGCATTGAAGGGGACGGCACATGGCCAGTTTAGAAGATACTAGCAATCCCTCGGGCAAGTTGATCGCCGCGCGCAAGGTCCAGGGCACCAATGTCTACAACACGGCGCTGGAGAAGCTTGGTTCCGTCGAGGACCTCATGATCGACAAGGCCACCGGCCGCATCGCCTACGCCGTGCTGAGCTTTGGCGGCTTCCTGGGCATCGGCGACCGGTACTATCCGCTGCCGTGGGAGAAACTGAACTACGACCACGAACTGGGCGGCTACACCGTCGATATCGATCGCGCAACATTGGAAGGTGCGCCGTCCTACACGGACGAGGCGGCCGCTGCCTGGAATGATGAGGCCTGGGGACGCGACATTTACGCCCATTATGGCGTGCCGCCGTTCTGGGACATGATGCCCTAAACCTTCCAAACCTTGCCCCCAATGGTCGGGCGTGCTTGCTATCCGCCGGAACGTGATAACGAAACCATCATGCCCCAGAGGATCATGTGGCAGAGGAAACGATGAAGCTCGGGCGGGATCGGCGTGCTTCAGGCGGACGGCGGCTGGCCTATCATCGTGCCGACTTTCCGGGTGCCGGAGATCGACATCAACAGCCCGCCGTGGCTCGATGAATTCCGTACAACTGTTCCGACAACCGTGAGCGGCGAATTCTGTCCCAACGAGTGGTCCCGGCTTGGGCATCGACGCGAACAAAATGGTCGTTCGGACTTGACCGCCTCAGCGGTGAAATTCAGCGAAGGAGAGAAACGTGGCAAAATTCAAAATTGCAACCCCGGCCGGGGCCAGCTTCACCACGGCGGGAGGCGGTTACGACTACGAGATGGAACCGCTGGACGGGATCGACGCCGCAATCGTTGAAGGGCCCACTGAAGAAGATGGGTTCATCAAGTTCGCCCAGGATGCCGACGCGATTTACGCCAAAGGCATGCGGTTCACCCGCAAGGTGATCGAGGCTTTGCCCGAGCGCTGCCGCGCGATCGTCCTGGGCAGCGTCGGCGTCGACAGCGTCGATGTAAAGGCCGCGACAGAACGCGGCATTCCGGTAACGAACTGCCCGCATACCTTCATCGAGGAAGTGGCGGACCACGCGATGATGCTGCTGCTGGCGGCGCACCGGCGCACGATCGAGCAGGACCGGATGGTGCGGGAGAACCGCTGGCGCGACGGCCGCCCGCAGTTGCTGCGGATCCCGCGGCTCATGGGTCTGACGCTGGGACTGATCGCGTTCGGTCACGTGGCGCGCGCGGTGGCAAAGCGGGCGAAACCGTTCGGGCTGCGCGTCATTGCCTATGACCCGTTCATCGAGGAACTGGTCATGATCGAGCACGGCGTGCTGCCCTGCACATTGGAAGAAGTGCTGGCACAGTCGGATTTCGTGTCGATGCACGCACCCGCGACACCCGAGGCCGAGGGCATGCTGAAGGAAAAGCATTTCCGCCAGATGAAAAAGACCGCTGTGTTTATCAACACCGGCCGTGGCCCGACCGTCCAGGAATCGGCCCTCATCAAGGCCCTGTCGGAGGGTTGGATCGCCCACGCCGGACTCGACGTGCTGGAGATCGAACCGCCCGGAAACAACAATCCGCTGTTGGGAATGCAGAACGTAACCCTCAGCGCCCACACAGCGTCGGCATCGTCGCGGTTTGATCCCGCACGGAAACTGCATGTCGGGCGGGAACTCGGCCTGATCCTGAACGGACGGTGGCCAATGAGCTGCGTCAATCCGGCGGTGCTGACGAACAGCAAGCTGCGGCGCTGGCAGCCGGTTTCGATGGAGCGCGGCCCGAACAGTTAGCACACGTGAAGTGGGCGCCCGGTCACCCGGGCGCCCCTTTTCGCCTCGCCATCCGTTACGGCAAAGCGGCGCCTTGCGTGCTGACGTAGCAGGCGTAAACGGACGTGCTGGCGCAGATATACAGCCGGTTGCGCAACAACCCCCCGAACACCAGGTTGGCAACGGTCTCCGGCACATGGATCTTGCCGATCAGGTCACCCCCCGGCGTGTAGCAGTGTACGCCGTCCTCCTTCGGATCACCCCAGCCGATGCTGAACCACATATTGCCATCGGTATCGGCGCGTATGCCGTCCGTCGCGACTTTCTCGACGTACATCTTGCCGTTGCTGATCTTGCCGCCTGGAACATCAACATCGAACACGCGGATATGCTGAAGCTCACTGTCGATGATGTACAGCTTCTTCTCGTCATGCCCAAAAGCCAGCCCGTTCGGCTGATTGAAGTCGTCGGCGACGATGGTGATGTTGCCGTTCTGCCCATCGACGCGGTAAACGTAATGACCGGGCTGCTCCTGCTCCGACTTGAGGCCTTCATAGTTGCCCAGAATCCCGTAGCTCGGATCGGTGAACCAGATAGCGCCGTCGGAGGCGACGACGACATCGTTGGGTGAGTTGAACCGCTTTCCGTTGTAACGATCGGCGATGATCGTAATGGTGCCATTGTGTTCGGTTCGGGTGACCCGCCGCCCGCCATGCTCGCAGGTGACCAGGCGTCCCTCGCGGTCGGTCGTATTGCCGTTCGAGTTATAGGACGGCGAGCGGAACACACTCAGGTGGTTGTCGTCCTCGGTGATCCGCATCATGCGGTTATTGGGGATATCGCTGAAGACCAGGTAGCGGCCGCCACGGAAATAGGCCGGCCCCTCGGCCCAGCGGAAGCCGGTGGCAACCCGCTCGACGCCGCCGGTCCCCGGGCTACCCTTGAACCGCGCCTTGTCGATCACTTCGATGTGCGGATCGGGATAGCGCGACCCCTCCAACGGCCCCAGCGGCTTTTGCGAGTCGCCTGTCGGGTGCAGCGGCACGCCCGTCTCACTATTGGGTGGCAATGTAGCAAATCCAGCCGCGGCGGCAGTCTTGGCAATAGCGGCCGTCGCCGTGGCCGCCGAAGCGGTCATAAATAAACGTCTCTCCATGTTTCCCCCTTCGCCTCGATATGCCCGAGGACGAAAGAAAATTAGCATAGTATCGTATGCTGCCGTCAATGTATGGCACTGAGCCTTGAACTACATCAGACCGGCACAGGGCGACCCGGCGTCGCAGCTGGCTGGCGTCGGACCACGCGCCGCTCAGCCGGATCGGCCTGAACCCCATCCGCGGTCAGCAGCCTGACCGCCGTGTCGCTGACCTGCTGAAGTTCGGCCTTCGACGCGCCAGCCCGGGCACGCAGCGCGATACTGTGCATCGTTGCCACGGCGATCTGAGCACGACTGCGCGCCTCTGCTGGCGGGAAACCCGCCGCGCTGAACGGCGGGGTCAGTGCCTCATCCGCCGCCCCCATCAGGGTGCAAAGTTGCGCCCCAGCCGCGGCGTCGCCGCCAGCCGCATCAGCCAGCGCGCAGGTGACAAGGCAGCCCGTCGGCTTTCCCTCGCCCGCGGCAGAGCAAATCGCAACCGCAAAGAAGGCAGTCAGCCGATCACGCAAGCTGCCCTCACTCTCGAGCGCAGCCCGATATTGTGCGGCCACGGTCTCGCCATAGCGCACCACCGCCGCCTCGAACAGCCTGCGCTTGTCTCCGAAAGCCGCGACAAGGCTGGGCGCGCTGATCCCCATCGCGCTCGTCAGGTCGCGATAGGAGGCACCCTCGTACCCCTTCTCCCAGAACACCGGGATCGCGCGATCCAGTGCCGCCGTGGCGCTGAAACTTCGCGGGCGACCCGGCGGCCGCTTGGCGATATTTTTCATAGCAATCGATATAGAACCCCTTGAACTGACATTCCAGATGACTTTCTTAGTGACTGCTACGGAATACACAACTTCAATCCGCACTCCCTGGGCTTTAAGGAGCATCCAATGCAGACCTCCCGTCTATTCGTGCCTGCGCTCGCCGGCGCATTGCTGGCGGCCACGGCTGCATCGGCAACCGAACTACGTGAAGGACAGGCGGCGGTCACCCAACTGGCGCCGAACGCGTCCGCGGTGACCTACTTCGTCGACCGCCCCGACGGCTATCATGTTATCGTCACTGTCAAGACACAACATGATGCCACCGCTGACGTCTTGCACCAGCCGCCCGTCGTCCGCTTCACTAGCCGCATCGTCCCGGGACAGACAATCGACCTCTCGTTGCCCCAGACGGCTGGGTCAGGCGATACCGTCATGGAAATAACCCGCCGCGCCGGACGCGTCGCGGTCGAAACCAAGGACCCGCTCGCGCTCGATGATTAGTGTCCGATCGCGGTGAAGCGTGCGCAGCGAAGCGATCACGCTTCCGCCGCGTAAGTCGGCGTCAAGAAACGTACGACGTAACCGGCTTCTGATGCGCGATAATCAGTGTTCGCCCGGCTTCTTGTCTTTGGGCGGCGGTTCCGGATGGGGCGCCGGGGGGCGTGCCGCCGCCTCCGGCCGCGGCGCAGGGACGGGCCGGACCTCTGGTCGCGGCGGCGGTGGCGCTGGACGGGATTCGGGTCGAGGCGCAGCCGCGGGAGCGATGACCTGTGGCTGCGCATGGGGTGCTGACGCCGCCTGCGGCGTGGGTCGGGGCGCCGGCGTGGCCGGGGCGACAACATGTGGCTCGGGGTGGGGTCCAGGAGCCGCCTGCGCGGCCGCATTGGGCGTGGGATGCGGCGGTGGTTCCGCCGGATGCGCTGTCCGCGGTTCGGTTGACGGGTGGACACCGGGCCCCGTCGGTGGCGCCAGTCTGTTGGTTGTCGGACTGTTGGGTGTGGCGCTGGGCCGGTTTTCCGGCGTAGGCGCGCCGGGATGGTTCGGCTCCGCTGGGTTTGGCGCGGTGGCTGTCGCCGGTGTGGCCGCCGGGCCGCCTGGCACTGGTCTGCCCGCCGGCGCCAGCGCGGGGCGGGCGAAGGCGGCGTGGGCGGCGCCTGGTGCCGGCGGATGAACCACGGGACCCGGCGCTGGCCGAGCGACCGGACTAGGCGGCAGGTTCAACTGCCGCGCGACGACCGGCGTCACCCCGGCGGTGGTTGCGGCCGGGCGCAGTGGCTGCTGGCCGACGATCGGCCGGGCGGCCGCGAGCTGCTGCGGCGTCAGCGGGCGGGCAACGGCCTGCACCGGCCGCGATGCCACCATCGCGGCGGCCGGCATCGATGTCGCGGCGGCACGATTGACGTAATTGTTGATTGTTACGTTGTTGTTGGTGATGTTGTTGATATTCGTGACGTGGCTGACATTGACCTGCCGCACGTAATTTTCCGAGGCATGGTACCACGGCCGGTACGGTTCGCGCGGACCCAATGGCACCCAGCCGATCGAGCCTGAGGCCAGCGCGGCACCCAGGGCGACACCGGCACCGATGCCGATGAACGCCACCAGCGCCGGCGCATAGACCGGCGGACCGGCCACCGCGGCCTCACCCGGAGTCCGGGCCCAACGATCGCCGATCTGCAACCAGCGCCCGTAGTGAAACGGTGCGAACCCCCACGGGGCGGCGTCGACCCAGG
>DASYBP010000220.1:0-1684 GCA_036500715.1 Rhodopila sp. | reverse complement strand
GTGGTACCACGGCCGGTACGGTTCGCGCGGGCCCAACGGCACCCAGCCGATCGAGCCTGAGGCCAGCGCGGCACCCAGGGCGACGCCGGCACCGAGGCCGATGAACGCCACCAGCGCCGGCGCATAGACCGGCGGACCGGCCACCGCGGCCTCACCCGGAGTCCAGGCCCAACGATCGCCGATCTGCAACCAGCGCCCGTAGTGAAACGGTGCGAACCCCCACGGGGCGGCGTCGACCCAGGTCCAGCCCCACGGTTCGACGTAGGCCCAATGGCCCTCACGGTAGGGCGCCCAGCCGGGAGAAACCGGCGGGTACCAGACCTGGCCGTACTCGGGAGCCGCGCTCCAACTGCCGACGCCGTAGAGATCGCTGCCGCCTGGCATGGCGGTGACCTGCGCGGGTACGCCGGCCGGGGCCGGCGGCGGGCGCTCCGCGTTCAACCGCTCGGTCAGAAAGGCGTCGCGCTGGATCGGTCCGATGCTGCCCTGAAAACTGTCGGTGCCCGAGATGGTGGCGGTCTGGCCGGCGTTCACCTGCAGCGACACACCGGGACCTTCGATCTGTGCCGCCCCCTCGACGACTGAGACCAGGGTCGGCTGATCGGTGGTGCCCACCACGATCGCGTAGCGTCCCTCGCCGCCGAGGTGCACCAGCCCGCGCGGCGTTTGCACCGACCACGTCTCATTCGGCGCCAGGTCGCGCAAATTGAAATAGGTCTCGCCTTGTGCCGCGACACCTTGCAGGCCGGTGGCGTCGAGCGCGTAGACCTCGAACTCGGTGCCGCCCGCCAGCGCGATCCGGCTGTCCGAAATCTCCAGTTGCGTCTCGGCGGTTGGTTCGGTCCAGAAGGCGTTGCCGGTACTGACCGGGTAGTTGACGCTGGCGGCGCTCCATTGCGTGTCGCCCTGGTTGTGGAACGAAACCGCGCCCTGGATTGCGGCGACACGCCCGACGCGGGCGGGCGGATCACCCTGGCTTTGACCGGGCTGGGTGTCGGTGGCGGGCGGCAGCGGCGGTGGCGCCGGCTGTGCGACGGCCGCGGCCGGCACGATCGTTTCCAGCAGCAGCGCGCCGATCGCGACAGTGGCGGTCAAGCGGAAAAGCCTCGGGTTCCTGCGCATCATTCAATCCGATTGTTCTGCTGATCAGATGATTGTTCCGCCACACGATGGCAGAACAAAGTCGAAATAGCGGGGTTTCCATGTGCCGCTATGATGCGGCCGCATGGCGTGACACCGATTTGCCGTTCCTCCGCCATCAGGTTGACGCGACGACAAACCATACAACGGCGGCGTGTAGGAAGGAAAAATGACATGGCCAAGCGGATTCGCCTGGGTTCGACGCTGCCGCTGGCGGCTATCGGCCTGGCAACAATGCTAGGTGGTTGCGTGGTGTATCCGGCCTATCCCGCCCACCCGGCGTACGGCTACGGCGGCCCCTATTACGGCGGCTACGTTGGATTCGGCGGCGGTTGGCGTCGCTGAAGCCGGGGTCGCGCATGCTTCAGCCGCAGGATCATCCGCGCGCCAGCTGGCGCCCGCGGGCCTACGTTAACGATGCGCAAAACTGACTTGGATTGTGAGTTCCGGCCGGGAGGGGGGGCCGATGCCCCGGTTCGTATTGCCTCGGTATTGTGCATCCGCTGGTGTTCTACTTCGGTTACTTGGGTAGCCTCTTGCCGGC
>DASYBP010000219.1:0-8640 GCA_036500715.1 Rhodopila sp. | reverse complement strand
GGGGCGGGCGAGCGCATCGCCATCCCGGTCCGTGCCGGTGACCTGAACGATGGCAGTTTCCGGAAGCCTGACAATGGCGCCCCGCGTTGGCGGTCGTCGGGGGCGCCTCACGTCATCCCAAGGGATGGGCTTGCCTCGATGCTTTGCTCGTTTCGCCACTGGTTGCGAGACCGCGAATTTCCCCGCTACAGTGCCATACGCGGCAGGCAAGTGCCATGATAGGTTGACTGCACCGAGATGGAGACTGCGGCAATCCGTCGCGCACGTTGCGAAACTATCGCAACCGTTGCACAGTGTAATCGGCGACACCGGCCAGTGCCTGCCGGATTGGGGTGTCGGGAAATACCTTCAGGGCGGCTTGCGCTTCCCGCACGAAGCCGAGGGCACGATTCAATGTGACGTCGATCGCCCGGTGTTCCGATATGAGGTTCATGGCGCGATCCAGATCGAGGTCGGTCTGTTCCATTTCCTCAATCGTCCTTCGCCAGAAGGCCTTTTCCAGCTCGTCGCCGGCAAGAAACGCGATCAGGACCGGCAGGGTGATCTTACCCTCGCGGAAATCATCGCCGACTGTTTTACCGAGGGTCGCTTGGTCAGCGACATAATCCAGGGCGTCATCGACAAGCTGAAAGGCAATGCCGAGCTTCAGGCCATATTCGGCGAGAGCGGCTTCCTCGCGGTCGGAGCGGCTGGCCACCACCGCGCCGATCTGGCACGCGGCGGCGAACAGTGCGGCGGTCTTGCCCTGAATGACTTCCAGGTAGCGCGCTTCGGTGGTCGACAGATCGTTCTGGGTAACCAACTGAAGCACCTCGCCTTCGGAGATTGTCGCGGCGGCCTCCGACAGAATCGCCAGCACCCGGAGCGACCCGTCATCCACCATCAACTGGAACGCACGCGCGAACAGGAAATCACCGACAAGCACCGACGCCTTGTTGCCAAACACCGCGTTGGCCGAGGCAAGGCCGCGGCGGAGCTGGCTTTCGTCGACCACATCGTCATGCAGCAGCGTCGCGGTATGGATAAATTCCACGCATGCCGCCAGATCGACGTGACGCGCCCCGTCCCGCGGACCTGGATAGCCGCACAAACGCGAGGACGCGAGCGTCAGCAGTGGCCGCAGCCGCTTGCCGCCCGCGGCCACTATATGAGCCGCGAGCTGAGGGACCAGAGCCACCGGACTAGCCATACGCTCAACGATGACGCGGTTGCAGGCCTCCAGGTCCTCCTCCACCAGGCTGACCAGGGCCGATAACGCGTCCTCGCCGCTATGCGCGGTCGAACCGGACACGAGCGCCACGCCTAGATCACGGGGACTGGCGACGTCGCCCAATGGGTTCTCCCGACTTCAAAAAGGGCACTGCCTACATATCGGCGGCGATCGGGAGGGGTCAAGCCAGCATCCGACCCGCCAGGCGACCATCGGCCTCAGCCGGGTTCGGCCGGCGGACCGTCGTATGTGTCCCCGCAGCGGGGATGCGACGGATAGTTCTGCCAAATCAATGCGCCTGCGGCGCCCGCTGGCACTTGTTAGGCGGCTGGCCACCGCTGGCCCCGATTGCGCGGCGCCACCAACCGGCTCACGATCCCTGCATGCGCGTTGTGGTCACATCCAATAATCCGATCCGACTGTCATTTCTGACCGCCCTGCTGGCGGATGCGGGAATCGAGGCCATATTGCTGGACGGCCATACCAGCGTGCTAGAGGGCAGTGCCGCGGCGATACCGCGCCGGCTGGTCGTTAATACCGAAGATTACCCGCGGGCCTGCCGGGTGCTGCGCGATGCCGGCGAATCGTGACGGCGGCCGATGGCGACAACCGAGGGGCATCTGCTGGGCGGCCGCGTATTGTACTTTCAGCCTGCGACCGGCTTCCGCAGCGGGGTCGAGCCAGTTCTGCTGGCCGCATCCGTGCCCGCCCAGGCGGGTGATTACGTGCTGGAAGCCGGTTCGGGGGCCGGCGCCGCCCTGCTGTGTCTGACGGCTCGTGTCCCTGGGGTTCGCGCCACCGGCGTGGAAATCGACGCATCGGTCGCCGGACTCGCCGCAGTCAATGCCCGGGCCAATGGTTTTGCCAACATCGAGATTGTGGCCGACCGGATCGAAAGCGCCTTTCTGCCAAGTCAGTTCGACCACGCAATGACGAATCCGCCGTACCACGCCCCACTCGGTTCGGCATCACCGAACGCGGCGCGGGAAACCGCCAAGCGCGGGTCCGATGGCTTGATCCTCGGCTGGATCGGCCGCCTAAGTAACCTGCTACGCCCCCGCGGCAGCCTGACGCTGATCGCGCCCGCCGGCATGGTGCCGTCGTGTCTGACAGCGATGTCGCGGTCGCGCTGCGCCTGCACGGCGATTTTTCCGCTTTGGCCGAAGGCTGGACGACCCGCCAAACTGGTGCTCCTGCGCGGGGCAAAGGACACGCGCGCGCCTGTGCGGCTGATGCCGGGTCTGGTCCTGCACCAGCCAGATGGCTCGTTTTCGGACGCTGCGCAGTCAATCCTTCGGGACGGCGCCGCGCTACCGATGGATGATTAGAGCGATTCTGTCAGAACTTGGCGCCTGCGGCCGCAATCACCCGTTCATAGATCATCCGCATTGGGATGGCGCAGGTGCCACAACCGCTCGTGCGCCGCCACGAGGCTCTCCATATTGCGCCGCCTGGTTCCATCCGGGGTCAGCGGGCGACGGGTGAGCATCATCTCCAGGATGTGAAGAAGCTGCTCCGCGACTTCAAAATCGGCCTGGTCACAGGCGTGGTGGAACGCGATTAGAATTTTGTCCGACAGCCGCCGGCTGTAGCGGGGCGCACCGCCATTGCCAGTTTCCCGTCCGGTGTCATCTTCAGTATGGCCCACCGCCACCCCTGACATGATGGTGTTCACCATCGAAGCCTCCAACTGGTGCAAAGCCGCACCCTCCCTGCCCAAATGTTATGAACCTGATCGGCGCCCGGCTCGCCCAGGGCACGGTATGAATCATGCACATTGGAACATCTCACACGTGAAAAAATCGTTAACCCCGCCGTCAACTTCGTCAAAAATACCGCTGGAACAAAATTAGACGGTCCGCGTGTTACGATAGCCACGTGAAGCAACCTATTATCCTGGAAAACTGCGGCCAGCCAGGGCGCCGGGGCGGCTCGTATCGCGCACCAGAGAAGCGCGATACGACGCCCTTCGTTTGAAGTGGCCGATTCACGCGGCAATCGTGATCGCTTCGCGACTTACGCTCCACCGCGATCGGACACTAGGTGGCCCGCGTCAGATCGGCCGCTGCGGGCCTGCGAGCAGGGGAATCCGCGAATGCCTCGTCCCAGGTGCCGGCCGTGGAGGCCTTGCTGTACTCGGTGGCGCGGTTCTCAAAGAAATTTGCGTGCTCAACCGCGTTCAGCATCTCGTCGAGCCAGGGCAGCGGATTCTTGGCGACGTGGAACAATTCCCCAAGCCCCAGCTCGATCAGGCGGCGATCGGCGATGAAGCGAATATACTGCTTCACCTCCCGCGGCGTCAGGCCTTCAACCGGACCTTGCTCGAAGGCCAGATCGATGAACGCATCTTCGTGCGAGACGATGGCTGCGCAGGTTAGATAGATCTGCCGCCGCAGATCCTCGGTCCACAGATCCGGGTTCTCCTGGATGAAGGTGCGGAACAGCTTGACGATGGAGGCGCAGTGCAGGCTTTCATCGCGCACCGACCAGGTCACGATCTGGCCCATTCCCTTCATTTTGCCAAAGCGAGGAAAGTTCAGCAGGATCGCGAAGGAGGCGAACAACTGCAGGCCCTCTGTAAAGGCGCCAAAAGCGGCCAGGGTCTTCGCGATTTCAAATCGCGATTCTACGGAGAACCCGTGCATATAGTCGTACTTGGCCTTCATCTCCTGATACTTGAGAAACGCGGTGTACTCGATTTCCGGCATGCCGATGGTATCGAGCAGATGGCTGTAGGCGGCGATATGGACCGTTTCGATGTTGGAGAAGGCGGACAGCATCATCAGCACCTCAGTGGGTTTGAACACCCGGCTGTAATGCTTCATATAGCAGTTGTTCACCTCAACATCGGCCTGGGTGAAGAAGCGGAAGATCTGCGTCAGCAGATTTCGTTCCCCGTCCGTGAGGTTGCGGTGCCAGTCCTTGACGTCGTCGGCGAGTGGCACTTCCTCGGGCAGCCAGTGGACGCGCTGCTGCGTCAGCCACGCCTCATAGGCCCACGGGTAGCGGAACGGCTTATAGACGGGATTCTCCGTCAGCAGGTCAAACTGGACTGGATGTTCGTCGGCTACGCGGGTTGTCCCGTCCATGTTTGTCCTGACCCTTTGCGCGAAGCCTGTGCGCCACCGAATCGTCGGTGGCATCAATCCCACGCATTGTGGTGAGATGACAGCGCTGGCGCAACACATAGTGTTGACGCCGGTGTCTTGCCAGCCGTTTCAGCGCGTCGACTGGGCGGGCCGGTCACGCGGCCCGAACGGCGGCGAGCGCGCGCGGCTTGCCGCCCTGGATCGATTCTCTCACCTGCGACGCTTTGATATGCTCTGCCAGACGCAGGGCCAACGCCACGATCGTGATGGTTGGCATGTCCGAACCTGAGGTCGGAAACACCGAACTGCCGGCGATGAACAGGTTCTCCATGCCGTGCACACGGCACTGCGCGTCCACCACGCCTTGGCGCGGATCGGCGTGCATCCGGGTGGTTCCCATGTGGTGCCAGCAGCCGGCCAGCGCGTCGGGCCAGGGGTCACCCTCGTTTGGTGCGTTCACCAGGACGCTGCCCGCGCCGACACGCGCCATTTCCTCGCCCAGGATTTCCTGGGTGCGCCGGATGGTGCGCTTCTCCAGTTCACCCAGCCGCCAGTCGACCTTGACGCGCGGCATCCCAAGGCGATCGCGTTCCATGCCCAGGGTGACACGGCTGTCGGGCAAAGGCGTGGGTTCCACGACGGTCTCGAGCGAAAAGCCGCGCGCCAGGAAGGGCAACCGCAGCTTAAGACCGGCCGCCAGCACCGCGACACGGGGTGACTGCCTGACAATGTTGAGCAGATCGGCGGGCGATCGTTCCAGCAGGGAACCGGCGCCGTGGACGGCTTGGCGGAGGTGACTGACGGCAGCGTAACTGGCAGCGTCGTCGCCCACATAGCGCGATACCGCATAACAGCGCGTATTCGCGAGGCGCTCGGCACGTTGCGTTTCCGGTGTCAGGCCGAAATAGGCGGCGATCTTGACCCCCCGCGCCCGGATCGCGCCCGGCAGCGTGACGTGCAAGTCGTAAATCGTGCTGTGGGCGCCTGGGTCGTTGTACAGTACCGAGCCGCTGCGCAACCGAGGGTGATCCATAAAGTAGCGGCCGACGAGATCATTTTGATTACCGACGCCGGCGGGCTGGTGACGATTGGACGCCAGCAGCAGCCGCGGGGTTTCGATGCCGCCGGTGGCGAGTATGTAGTGCCGTGCGGTGACGCCGAACGCGCCGCCGTCAAGCGTGCGAACCCATACGCCGCTGACCTGAGAGCCGTTCCCGGGTGTTTCGATTTCGGTTACGTTGGCGTTCAGATAGGTGAAGACGTTGCGCGAGCGGGCGATCTGTTGCCGGTAGTGCCGTCCGAAACGTGTGGGCGGACTGAGCTGCGAAATGAGGCTGATCGCGCGGTCACGGTCGAACGCCACCAGCCTTGCGTCGGGCCTGCCGATCCACTGCTGCCACGTCGCCGAATCGTATTCAAACGGGCCAAGCTGAAACAGGGCGTGCGCGCGCCGGTAATAGGCCGTCAGGTCGGCGTGGCTGATTGGCCAGCCGCTGTTCGGCACCCAGTCCCGGACCTCGAAGTCGTGGGCGTCGAGAGGGCGACAGAATCCACCCCAGCAGTTCGAACTGCCGCCGAAGTAGCGTGACCGAGCCTGGTCGAGGGCTTCGTAATGCAGGCCTACGCTTTCGCCCTTGTAAAGCGCCTGGCCGGCGCGGCTGCGTCGCAATTTGCCGCCTTCCAGCATGATGACGCGGAGCGCCGTGGCGTCGAACTCCCGCGCAAGCGCGATCCCGGCCGGACCCGCGCCAATGATGCAAATGTCGGCGTCCAACCCCGTGTCTCGGGGCAGGTTGTTGGCGTCGATAATCAACCCGGGAAGTTCCTTAGTGAGGCGGTTGAGATTTGTAGGTGACGTTATAATCAAGCACCTAGCGCGCACCAGTAACATTCCGGCAAGCAACAACACTCAGCGACCGATGTTACAGTTGGCTGGCCTCGGATGCCGCAACGTTGCCAGACGGCGGGCCCGGTCCTACCGTCATGGACCGCAGGCGGCGAGGCAGCGTGCGCGCACGCCGGGGCCAACGAACCATGAGGGGATAGACGAATGAAGGTGGGTCAGGCTGTCGCTGAAATCATGAAGCGCGAGGGGATCGAGATCCTGTGCGGCTATCCCGTCAATCATCTCCTGGAGTATGCCGCCGCAGCGGATATTCGGCCAGTCATCGTGCGCCAGGAGCGGATCGGGCTGCACATGGCGGATGCGATCTCTCGCGTGACGTCCGGGCGGAAGATCGGCGCATTCTGTATGCAGCACGGACCCGGCAGCGAGAACGCCTATGGCGGGGTCGCACAGGCATATTCCGAGTCCGTGCCGATGCTGGTGATTCCGCAAGGCTACCCGCGCCGAATCGCCAATATCGACCCGAACTATAGCTCGTCGCGGCAGATGCGCGGGGTGTCGAAACTGGCGGAGCCGGTGAACATCCCGGCCGAAATACCGAACGTGCTACGCCGCGCGTTCAGCGCGCTCCGCAACGGACGCAGCGGGCCGGCGATCGTCGAAGTGCCGACCGACATCTGGAACGAGGACATCGGCGACATCGACTATAGGCCGGTCGGCGTCCACAAATACGGTCCCGATCCGGTCGACGTTCGCAAAGCCGCGGAGGCGATCCTGGGGGCAAAGCGGCCGGTTATCTATGCCGGAACCGGGGTGCAATGGGCCGAGGCTTGGGCCGAGCTGCGCGAATTCGCCGAACTTCTGGGCGCCCCGGTCACCACGAGCCTAGGCGGCAAGAGTGCGTTCCCGGAAAATCATCCGCTCTCGCTTGGTTCCGGCGGCAATGCGGTGCCGAAGCCGGTGCACCACTTCGTGCAGAACGCGGATGTCATCATCGGGATTGGTTGCTCCTTTACCGAAACAAACTTCGGCATCAAGTTTCCCAAGGGGAAGACGTTCGTCCACGCGACGCTCGATCCGAACCATCTCAACAAGGATGTGGTCAGCGCGGTCGGGCTGGTCGGCGATGCCAAGCTGACGTTGACGGCACTGACCGGCGAACTGCGGCAGACGATCAAGGCCAACCGCGATCCCGCCGCGGTGGTGAAAGAGATCACCGCAATCCGTGAAGAGTGGATGGCGGAGTGGAGCCCGCGGCTGCAGTCGAACGAAGCGCCGCTGAGCCCGTACCGCGTGATCTGGGAATTGATGAACACGGTCGATGGGAAGAACACCATCATTACCCACGACGCCGGCAGTCCGCGTGACCAGATTTCTCCGTTCTGGGTCTCGACCGAACCGCTGTCCTACATCGGCTGGGGCAAGACCACGCAGCTTGGAATGGGCCTCGGACTGGCGATGGGGGCAAAACTGGCGAAGCCAGACAAACTGTGCATCAACCTATGGGGCGACGCGGCGATCGGCTTCACCGGCATGGATTTCGAAACCGCGGTGCGTGAGCGCATTCCGATTCTGTCGATCCTGCTGAACAATTTCTCGATGGCGATCGAGTTGAAGGTGATGCCGATCTCCACCGAAAAATACCGCTCCACCGACATCTCGGGCGACTATGCGGCGATGGCGCGGGCGTTCGGCGGGTACGGGGAAAGAGTGACGCAGCCTGGGGATATCAAGGCGGCGATCCAGCGTGGGATCGAACAGACCCAAGCCGGCAAACCGGCTTTACTGGAGTTCATCACCGCGAAGGAGACGCGGGTTTCGAAGTTCTGAGGACATTGCGGCGGCCCGTCCCGTCGTTAGACCATGATCGTTCGACGTTGGCTCATTTTTCTTGCTCGATCATGGTCTAACCTCTTGCTTGAGAGGGCGATTCACGTCTGAGGTCAAAGCAACCTCAGACGATCGCGCTTCTAGTGGATAGAATCTGACGGATGGAACCCTCACTCTCGGCCGAGCCGCCCGGCTTTCCGCCGTTTCGCACGGACTCGTCCGTCTGATTTTCACCACTAGGCTATAGCGGGGCGGGCACCGGAGCGCTGGCAGGTTACGGCCGCCGGAAGACAAGGACGCAGTATCGCATCGAGCGGGTTCGATACGCGATGAGGATCCGCATCATCGTCAGGGCAAAAATCCGATTTGTTGCTTCGCCGTTCAGCAGAAGGCGCACATAGCGCGGCTGGGTGAAGAACTTGCCCAGCATCCGCCGGATACAGATCGCCCAGGTGCGGCTAACCCGCTCACTGATATCCTCGACCTGAAGCAAATTAAACCCCGCGTGTTCGGCAAGTAGCCGATAGTCCGCCTCGTCACCGAGACCCGCTAGTCGCCCCTCCCGACAGATGGGCTCGAGCAGATAGCGGACCTCCCAGGGCCGTGGTTCGCACCGCGCCAGCCAGGCGCAGACGACGAACACGCCGTTCGGCCTGAGTGTCCGG
>DASYBP010000218.1:0-2091 GCA_036500715.1 Rhodopila sp. | reverse complement strand
GGCAAAGGCGGCGGAGCTGTCCATGGTGTCGTTGACGCTGGCACTGATCGGGTTGCTGCTGTCGGAATGGATCGGCAGGCGGTTGAACACCGTGCTGGGACGATGAATTTTTCGTTCGCGCTGCGACACTGCTTTCCGACGATAGAAATGGATCTCGCCTTCGATGTCCCGTCGCCCGGGGTGACGGTACTGTTCGGTCCATCGGGGTCCGGGAAATCGACGATCATCAATGCCGCCGCCGGTCTGTTGCGGCCGGATTCCTGTCGGATCGCGATTGGCGAGAAGATACTCGTCGACACGCGCTCCGGGCTTTGGCTCGCGCCGGAACACCGCCAGGTCGGGCTGGTGTTCCAGGACTCGCGGCTGTTCCCTCATATGTCGGTTCGCACCAATCTTTGCTTCGGGATGCGGCGGGTGGCGCGCGGGTCCGTCCGCTTTGACGATATCGTCGATTTACTGGGGATCGGCTTGCTGCTGGACCGCCGCCCGCACACCCTATCCGGCGGCGAGCGACAGCGGGTCGCGATCGGGCGCGCGTTACTGGCGCAGCCGCACTTGCTGCTGATGGACGAGCCGTTAGCCAGCCTGGATGCTGGGCGTAAGGCAGAGATCCTGCCGTATCTGACCCGGTTGAAGACCGCGCTGCCCCTGCCCGTGCTGTACGTCACTCACGCGCTGGACGAGGCCGCGCAGCTTGCGGATTCCTTGGTCCTGGTGGCGGCGGGGCATGTCGTGGCGTATGGCGCCGTTGCCGAGGTCGCGGCCCGCGCTGACCTGCCGCTGGCTCTGCGTGACGACGCCGGAGCGCTGCTGCTGTGTAGGGTCGCGGAAAACGACCCGAACCGTGCCTTAACCCGGCTGGAGGGTGCGGGCGCGACCTTTTGGATTCCGCTGCTTGATCACCCGATCGGGACGAGTTGCCGCATTCGCGTGCCGGCACGGGAGGTAATCCTGGCTGGTCAGCCGCCGGAGGCGATCAGTCTGCACAACGTCGTGCCGGGGACAGTCCGCCGAATCGCGCCGGACCCGGTCCGGCGATCGGTTGTGGTCGAGGTCGGGTTGCCGGAGGGGGGCCTTCTGTCGCGCGTGACGCCGGATGCTGTCGCGCGGCTGGCACTGTCGCCGGGATCCCCGGTGCTCGCGTTGATCAAGTCCACATCGATCGAGGTTTGGGGCGGTTGACAACCGCCCCCCGGCTTGGGGCCCCGGAGGCCGGCTGCCCAGGCTAGACGCGATTCTGCACCAGTTCCGTTACCACGCCCGGATCGGCGAGGGTCGAGGTATCGCCCAGCCCATCCGTCTCGTTCGCTGCGATCTTGCGCAATATTCGCCGCATGATCTTGCCGCTGCGGGTCTTGGGCAGACCGGGGGCCCATTGGATCGCGTCCGGCGAGGCAATCGGCCCGATCTCCTTGCGGACCCAGGCCACCAGCTCCTTCCGCAGGTCCTCGGTCGGCTCCTCGTCGGCGTTCAGTGTGACATAGGCATAGATGCCCTGGCCCTTGATGTCGTGCGGGAAGCCGACGACCGCCGCCTCGGCGACCTTCGGATGGGCGACCAGCGCACTTTCGACTTCCGCGGTGCCCATGCGGTGGCCTGAAACGTTGATTACGTCATCGACCCGGCCGGTGATCCAGTAATACCCATCATCGTCGCGGCGGGCGCCATCACCGGTGAAATACAAGCCTTTGAAAGTCGAGAAATACGTCTGCACGAAGCGCTGATGGTCACCGAAGACGGTACGCATCATGCCGGGCCAGGCGTCCTTGATGCAGAGATTGCCCTCCGCCGCACCCGTCTGTTCATTGCCGTCTCCATCGACCAGCAGCGGCTGCACGCCCGGCAGCGGCAGGGTGGCTGAACCCGGCTTCAGGGCCGTCGCGCCTGGCAGCGGGCTGATCAAGATGCCGCCCGTTTCGGTCTGCCACCAAGTATCAACGATGGGGCAACGGCTCTCGCCGACCACATGATAGTACCACAGCCAAGCCTCCGGGTTGATCGGCTCGCCAACGCTACCCAGCAGGCGAAGCGACGCGCGTGAGGTCTTTTTTACCGGCCCGTCGCCGTCACGCATGAGCGCCCTGATCGCGG
>DASYBP010000217.1:0-10141 GCA_036500715.1 Rhodopila sp. | reverse complement strand
GATCGATGCCGGGCGTCTACGCGGCGTGGTGGAACTGGTCGCCGACAAGGGCGAGTGGAACCGGCAGGTGCCGAAAGGTCACGGGCTCGGGATCGCGGTGCATCGGAGCTTTGTCAGCTACATCGCCACGATCGTGGAGGTCGCGGTGGACGACAAGGGGAAACTGACCATCCCGCGCGTCGATACAGCTATCGATTGCGGCACCTACGTCAACCCGGAGCGGATTCGCTCGCAGATCGAAGGCGCCGCGATCATGGGCCTGAGCCTCGCGAAGTACGGCGAGGTGACATTCAAGAACGGCCGTGTGATGCAAAGCAACTTCGACGACTTCCAGGTGGCGCGGATCGACGAGGGTCCGCTGGTCACGAATGTCCACATCGTTCAGCCGGGGCCCGACACGCCGCCGAGCGGTGTGGGCGAACCAGGGGTTCCGCCGTTTGCGCCGGCGCTGTGCAATGCGATCTTCGCAGCGACCGGCAAGCGCATCAGAAACTTGCCGATCGGCAAGCAGCTCGAGTCGGCCTAACGGATGAGATGGCACCGGGCAGCGCGGGCCCGGTGCCGTTCCAAGAAGATAAAAAACGGACCACTTTCAGGCCATCAACCTGGAAGTGGTCGAGGGGCAGAATGGAAGGAATGTTATGAGAAAATCGCCGCTCGCCATCGGTATCGGCGTGGCTTTCGCCCTTTCACTTTGGACGGGTGGTGGGTTGCTCGCTCAGCAAACCACACAGGATGCGAAGCCACCCACGACCGGCAGCACGAAACCTGATCCCGGAAAGCCGGCGGTGGAGAAGTCGATGCCGTCTTCAGCGCCGGCTGCGACCACCACGCGGACCACGGGGGCGACCAACCAAAGCAAGACAGTCAAGAGCATGAACGACAAAGCTAAAAAGGCAGTCGAAACGGGCGGCAAGTAATCGCCAGCAGGTCCAGGGGGGAGGAAACCGATATGTCGAGAACCACATATGCCGCGGCGATGATTGCGCTGGCGCTCGGAGGCCCGGCGACCGCGCTGGCGGCCGACGACGTCACGCCGGACCGGCTGCTGAAGGCCGACTCCGATCCGGGAGACTGGTTGACGCATCATAAGAATTATTCCGCGCAACGGTTCTCGCCGTTGAATCAGGTCAACAAGGACAACGTCAAAAATCTGCATGTCGCCTGGACCTTGCAGCTTGGGGGTATCGAGGGCGGTGGTATCTGGTCGCATGGCGGGCTTGAAGGTACGCCGATCGTCGAGAACGGATACATGTACGTAACGGATGGCTGGGGATCGGTCACCAAAATCGACACTCGCGGCGGCCAGGCCAAGGTGTTGTGGTCGATGGATCCGAAGACCGATCACGACTGGGCCGGCGCGGTGGCCTGTTGCGGCGTCGACAATCGCGGCGTGGCGCTGGCCGGCGCGATGGTGTTGTCGCACTCGCTGGATGGGCGGCTGATCGCCACCGACAAGGACACCGGCAAAATCCTTTGGCAGCGTCAGGTCGCCAATCCCGACAAGGGCGAGGTGATTACGGTGGCGCCGCTGGTGGTGAAGAACCTGGTTATCTCCGGCGTGTCGGGCGCCGAGTATGGTATTCGCGGCTGGATCGCCGCGACGGATCTGACCACGCAGAAGGAGGTGTGGCGAACTTACACCATTCCGGCGAAGGGCGAGCCCGGCGGCGACACCTGGAAGGACAAGTACGACGCCCAGGCGATGGGCGGCGGGTCGACGTGGGTGACCGGCAGCTATGACCCGTCGTCGAACACCCTGTTCTGGGGTGTCGGCAATCCTGGTCCCGACTGGGATCCGGACTATCGCCCCGGCGACAATCTTTATACCGACAGTACCCTGGCGCTGGACCTGGATACCGGGAAGATCAAGTGGCACTATCAGCATACGCCGAACGACGCGTTCGACTATGACAGCGTGGCGGAGAATGTGCTGGCCGATGCCCCGGTGCATGGCCGTCCGATGCATCTGGTGCTCGAAGCCGATCGCAACGGTTTTGCCTATGCGGTCGATCGGGATAACGGGTCCTTTATCTGGGGGCTGCCGTTCGTTAAGAAGGTGAACTGGACGAAGGGGCTGGATCCGGAGACCGGCAAGCCCGTCGAGTATGATCCCAAGGCGGACATCCAGAAATACAACGCCGCCGTTACGCCGACCCGGGAGAATCCAAAGACGCTGATTTGCCCCGGCAACATGGGCGGCAAGAACTGGCCGCCGACGGCGTACAATCCGGAACTGAAACTCTGGTACATTCCGGTGATCGAGAGCTGCAACACGGTGACGGTGAAGGCGGAGGATCCGGACAAGAAGCCGAAGCCGCGTGACCTCTTCACCGGCGGCGGCCCGACCGAAACCGAGCGGATCACCGGCAGCGTGACGGCGATCGACGTGACGACGGGAAAGGAAGTCGGCAAGCATGAGACACCCTACCCGATGCTGGGCGGCCTGCTGACGACCCCCGACCTGGTGTTCTATGGCCAGCCCGACGGCAAGGTGGCGGCGCTGGATGCCAAAACCCTGCAGGAACTCTGGAGCTTCAACACCGGCGGCGGTGTCAGCGCGCCACCGATGACGTTCACCTCCGACGGCAAGCAGTATGTCGCGATCCTGGTTGGACAGGGGGGTGCGTGGGACAAATGGTTTATTGACGCGACCCCGGAACTGAAGGCGGTGCATCCCAGTTCTACGCTGTACGTGTTTTCGCTGAACTGAACGAAAGTCCGGGCTGGCTGATTGCTTCAGCCCGGATGGATTTCTTCCGGGAGAAATCACGCCGTGACGAATGGCTTTGGATCGCTGCGCGCCGCCGTGTTTGGCGGCGTCTGGCTTTGTATCCTGGCGTCGGGATGGGCGATCGCTCAGCCGGCGCCCGGCGACGAGGGGTTGCACGTCTACAAATCCGCCAACTGCGTTGGCTGCCATAAATGGTCGGGCAACGGCGGCGGCGGTTATGGCGGTGCCGCGGCCAACCTGCGCGAAACCAAACTCAGCCTCGATCAGATCGAGGAAACCATCCGCTGCGGGCGCCCGATGGCCGGCATGCCGCATTTCCAGTCCGATGCCTATGCCGATGGCCACTGCTATGGTCTGACGGCGGCGGACCTGGCGGATGGCAAGATGCCGCCGGAACCCGACCATTTCCTCCGCCCCGGCGATGTGGAGGCGGTCGCCGAGTACGTGGTGACGCAGATCAAGGGCAAGGGCGAGCCGACGTTCGCGCAGTGCCAGGCGTTTTTCGGCTCCGGCACGCGTGTCTGCGACGTCTATGCAAAGCAGAACGAGGCGGGGCAGAACGAGGCGGGCAAGCAGGAGGTCTCGGCTTCGGGCGAGTCCACGCCGCATGCTCACCTGCAGGTGGAAGCCGCACCCGACGCCAACGCGCCCCACGATACGCGGAAGTAACATGAGCGTCGCCCGCGCCGCGATGATCGCCGTCGTGCTGCTGCCGGTCCGTGCGGGTGCCGCGACGGCGCCCAACGACCTGCGCGACCTTCGCCTCGGTACGCCGGTGAAGGCGTTGCCGACCAAGGGTTATGGCGGTTTCGCATGCGCCGCGGATCCGTCGATCAAACTGGCGGATTGGAGTGCCTATCAGACCTGCCCCACCTCGGCTGACGGCACGCGTACGATCGAATTCCGTTATGAGGACAGCGACAAGACGGAGGTGGCTGGGCAGCCGGTCCGCCTCGGGCTGCTGATTGACAACGAGGCCACGGTCGTCGGTTTGAAGATCGATACCGACCCGAATGCCAGGCTCTATTTGCGCAAGAAGGCGTTTCTGTTCGCGCTTCAGGTGCGTGCGCGTTTTGGCGAGGATGGATGGACCTGCCGCCAGCAGTCGCCGACAGCGGTGGAACAGCCGGTCGGCGGCGTGTTCATCCACGAGCACTGCGAGAAGACGACCGAGTCACGCCGGCTGGTTCTGGATCGCCAGTTGTATCGTGATCCCGGGCAGGACCTGAGTCAGTTCACCAGTGCGACACAGCTTACCATTCTGCTGCCCGGCGGCAGGGACTAGAGCATTTCCACCGTGAGCGGAAATGCTCTGGTCCCTGATTCACGAGCAATTTCATCAGCCTGAGGTCGCTTCGCGATTCGCGTCAGGCTGATATTGCGCTAACGGCAACAACCGCCCTTCAGTCGGTCCCGGTGATCTTGGCCATCAAGGGCACCGACACCATCGACAATCCCGTTCCGGGCTCGACGTAACCGACACGGAATACACCGTTTATCGGATGCGTGCCGGAGGTCACCGGCGTAACCCGGATCTCGAATATCAGTGCGTCGTTTTCGTCCAGAGCCTGGAAGACTTTGTGCTCGAAGGCGACGCCTTCGTCCCAGGAGGAGAGTTGGCCAACACGGTTATTATAGTGGTGCAAAATCTTGTAGCCCTCCCGCGGTCGAAGCGTGGCCAGCAAGACCGTGGTCTCGCCGACCTTGGCGGTCACATCGCTCACCTCAACGGTGTATGCACCGGGTTCTTCCCCGGCGGCGCGCGGTCCCATAGTTGCCGTCAGCGCGCCGACAACTGCCACCGCAAGAACCGGCCGGCATAGCTGAGGCACAATCATTTTCGGTTGAAAGCGCTGCATGGTTTCATTCCGTGAACGGCTAGTTCAGAAGAAAGACCGGCCGCCTTTTCCAAGGCGGCCGGTCTCCGACGAGGCTTAGTCACTCCGAGCGCATCGGGGTTACTTGCTGACGGCGAAAACCCAAATTACGCCGCCCTGCGGCACGTCGGCGTTCCAGCCTACCAGCTCGCTCATTAGGTTTTGCTGGGTTGCGGGATCGACGCCATAGCCAGACGCAACGGCGATATATTGCACTCCGCCAACCTCGAACGTCGATGGCGGCGCAATGATGCCGGAGTTGGTTTTGAAGTGCCAGAGTTCCTCGCCGCTCTTGGCATCATAGGCCCGGAACTCCCGGTCGGTGGTCCCGCCGCCGAAAACCAGATCACCAGCGGTGGTCAGCATCGAACCCCACATCATCGAGTTCGGATACAACTGCCGCCAGGAACGCTTGCCGGTGTTGAGGTCATAGGCTTGCAGTTCGCCGTAGAAGGCCGCCTTGGTATCGACCGTGAAGTGAATGTCGGGACCCGCGACGCCGGTCCACCACTGGCCGGGAACGCGTGCCTCGACTTTGCCCTCCATGTGATTGCAGTGGTTTTCGTTCGATGGGATGTAAATCAGGCCCGTCTTGGGATTATAGGCCTCGAACGGCCAGTCCTTGCCGCCCCACAGGCCGGGGCAGAAGGAAACGTCCTTACCCGTGACCGGCTTGTGCTCCAGGTTGACGTCGGGACGTCCGGTTTCGGGATCGATGCTGTTGAAGACGTTCCCTGGGACATAAGGTTCCGACTTCACATAGGAAATATTGCCGTCCGGGTTACGCCCAAGCCAGTACAGGTAACCATTGCGCTGCGGCGAGACCAGGCCGTGCGTGACCTTGCCGTTGTCCTGGAAATCCATCAGCATCGGCGCGTTCATCGCATCCCAGTCCCACGACTCGTTCTGGTGGTACTGGAAATGCCCCTTGATCTTACCGGTGTCGCCATCGAGCGCGACCGTCGAGGACACGTAAAGGTTGTCACCCGGCCGCTGATCACCGAACCAGGGCGAGCCGTTACCGGTGCCCCAATAGACTGTGTTCGTCGCGGGATCGTAGTTGCCGGTCATCCAGGTCGACGCGCCCCCTGTCTTCCAGGTATCAGGCTTCTGCCACGTCTCGCTGCCGGGCTCTCCGGGTGCCGGAACAGTATAGGTCTTCCACAGCGGCTTGCCTGTCTCGGCATCGAATGCCTGGATGAAGCCGCGCACGCCGAACTCACCGCCGGAGACGCCAACCAGTACCTTGCCCTTGACGACCAGTGGCGCCATTGTCGTGTAGTAGCCAGTCTTCCAGTCCTCGACCTTGGCTTCCCAATCAACCTTTCCAGTCTTCGCATCCAGCGCTACAAGCATCGCGTCCAGCGCCGGGAAGAAGACCTTGTCGCCGTACAGGGCCACGCCCCGGCTGGTGTTGTGCAGCGCGCTGAAGCCCGGCGGCAGCTTGCGCTTGTAGCGCCACAGCAGGTCACCGCTGGCGGCGTCCAGAGCCATGACCTGGCTGTACGGCGTGGCAACGAACATCACGCCGTTATTCACGATCGGCGGGGCTTCGTGGCCGGAGTCAACACCTGTCGACACGGTCCATACCGGCACGAGGTTCTTGACGTTCCCGGTATTGATCTGGTCGAGCGGACTGTAGCTCCATCCCTTATAGTTGCCGCGGGTCATCAGCCAGTTCTGCGGTTCAGGATTGACCAACCGAGCGTCGGTGACCGGGGTATAGTCGGCGCTGTAAGCAGTTCCCGCTATGCCAGCGCCCAGCAGAGCGCCCAGGCTGGCGCCAAGCATCAGCTTTTTCATGTTTCCACCTCCCAATTATAACCAAGCATTGATCTCTTACGTGATGCCGCCGCGTGGGGCAACCAACCTAGTCGTTGCTCGTCAGTTCTGGACCCCAACCGGGGCAGTAAAGCCCGCGGCCACCAGCAGCACACCGTCTGCTGACTTCAGCGGTAACGCCGGTAGCGGCCTTGGCGCGGGTCCGGCGACGACCTCGGCACCTTGCTTTGGATTATATTCTGATCCATGGCAGGAGCAGTAAAACGCCGACCGGTCGGCCGCCCACATATTCACCGGGCAGCCCTGATGTGTGCATACGCCCGAATAGGCAACCACGCCATCGGCGGCGTTTGCCAGTGTCTCCGGCGCAACGCCGGTGGTGTCGATGCGCGCCAGGATCACCAGATTGAGCCGTGACCCGTCGCGCACACGCCCGCTGGGGTCGGCAGGATACGCCTGGATCTGGGGCCCATCCAAGACGAGGTCGGCGCTCTTGACGACCTGGCCTTCATTGTCACCGGCCAGATAGACAAAGTGGTCACCGACCTGGGGCAGGATTTCCGTTGGATCTGTTTCGTCGTCAGCCTTTGAACTTGCCGCCCACCAAGGCACCAGCGCGAGACCTGCCCCCAACACAACGCGACGGGAGCAATCACATGCAGTTGCTTTGTCGGCACTTGCTTTGTTGCGAACCGTCACTCTTGGCGTTTCCCTCTGCGTGGTGTGGAACCTTAGGCATAACCGCCATCCAGTGTCCAGTCGTGAGCGGCAAGAAAGCCGCGCGACCGCGTGACCGGGCAGCGACGCCGCCGTCGTGGCGAATCTGCGGCGATCCGGCTGTTTGCCGGGCTGAGATCCACCGTCCCCCTGGGGTTCTGGTGGACCGCCTAGTGGCAACGCTCGTTAAGTCTGCTGCTGCCGGAGTGCTGGTAGCGGGACCTGTATATACCGGCTGAGCGATCGCATCGATTTGGCATCCAATCCGGAGCATCACCCTTGCGGGGCGAGCTTCGGGCACCCGGATCACCGTTTGTGGGCCAGAACGTGTTCAAAGCCATCGATCCGAAGACGGGCCGGCCAGACGTCAACATGGCTCACAAGGCCGGCCGCGGCCTATAATCCGAACAACCACCTGATCTTCATTCCGGCGCAGCACAACATGTACCAGAACATGAAGGGCGAAAGGCGCCCTACGCGGCCGGCCAGTGGCGGCTCGGCGCGGAAATTCCCAGTCTGAAGCTGATCGCGCAATCCGATCACATTGGTGAACTGCAGGCCTGGGACGTGCTGACGGGCAAGCAGGTGTGACTGCATCCGTTCCCGAGGTCGCAGCTTTTTGCCCCGACCTCGGCGACTGGCGGCGATCTGGTGTTCATCGGTGGCACCAATGACCGGATGTTCCACGGCTTCGATGCCAGGACCGGCGCCTTGCTTTGGCAGCCGAAAACCAATTCCGGCCTCATCGGCATGCCGGTGGTGTATGAGGTCGATGGCACGGAATATATCGCCATTCAGTCGGGCTGGGGGTCGATGCCCAGCACATCCAGGACGGTCTTGCGGCGACCGACTGGAAGCTCAATCCCGACGTACCGCAAGGCGGTGAGGCCGGGTTTTCGCGGTCAAACATTAATCCTGATCCTGACGGGCTCACCCCGACGCGGGTGCGCCCGCCCACCCGGCGCGATACGCCTTGCTATTGCTGTGCGGCGACCAGCGCCGGTTGCATGGGCACGTCCCGCACAATCTCGACGTTTGCGGCGTCAGGGCCTGCCGTCGCTGACAGCCGGACAAGAAAATGGACGGCCGAGAACGCGGTTTCGTGCATATCCCCCAGGCAGTCATGCGCCGAGATGTCGTGATCGCCGCCAATGCTGATATCCTTGACATGACCCGGCGGCAGGTCGCTGGATGGCAGTGACACTCCGCCGGCGGCAAAGGCGGACCCCTTGTCTGTGTCGACCACTTCCAGACGGATGGCGATCGGCCCGATCTCTCCGGGCGAGGTATTCTCGAGCTTGAAGGCGATCATGGGCTGGCAGCCATCACGCTTCTGTGCCCAATAGGTCTTGAAGTCGGAAAACGCCGCCCCGCCGACGATCTTCGCGTCGGAGTCCGCGACGGCCGGAAACACCAGGGTCATCGTCAGGAACGTGGCGAGCATCCAGCGCATGAACCGGCACTTCCCCAATGACCCTTTAGCGCATGGACGATAACAGTCTGCGCGGGTGCCGCAAGGCCTGGGGCTGGCGGTCATGCCGCAGGTGTCGCGCGAGGCTGGACAATATTGAAGAAGACCTTGTGAAGACCTTACGAAGATGTTGTGAAGACCTTGTTCTGCTGGGATTTACTATCTGGTGCCTTATGGTGAACCGGTGCTTGGCCATTTGTCGTTCGGCGGCGCATGCTTACGCAATTGACATTAACCGGTTCTTAACCATTTCGGGGGAGAGTTAGCCCCAGACATTTTTTTGGCGACCATGCGCGACGATAACATTGATCTATCGAGCCGCTCCCCCGGTGGCGAAACCGTGGCGAAACGTCGGGATTCCGGACGTTCCTTCATTCTGTTGATCGTGACCCTGGCGCTGAGTGTGACCAGTTGTGCCGTGGCGTTTCTGCTTCTTACGCATGTGTGGCAAATGCGCTCCGCCGGGACGTTGGTGGGTCACACACATCTTGTTATCGAGGGGTTGGCCGAGGTCCTGGCGACCGCGGATGACGCCGCGACCAGCCAGCGGGACTTCCTGCTGACAGATGAAAGCGGGTTTCTGCAGCCTTATTATGCCGACCGCGACAACCTGCCGCACCAGTTGTCCCGCATCCAGGACCTGATACAGGACAACGCGGTGCAGCAAGCCAATTTGCGGGTGCTGCGTGACGTGCTCGACGACCGGTTCGCGGGGCTCACACGATCGATCGAGCTGGAGCAGGCCGGGGAGAAAGCGGCTGCACTCGACGCCGCGCGGCTGGATCGGGGCAAAGCCCGGATGGACGACCTGCGAAAAGCGACCTCGACAATGGTTGCGGAAGAGCAACGCCTGCTGCGAGGGCGCCAAACCGAATTGTCGCGCACCCAGCAGCAGGTCGTCACTTTGGCTATATGCGTGTTGATTCTCTTGATTCTTGGAATATTACTGGCGGTGGGCGCGGCATCCGCGGTGTTCACGCGAAAGCGGTCAGAGGCGGCGGTTCGCCAGAGCGAGGCGCGGTTGCGCCAGTTCATCGATAGCGCGCCGGTGGCGATTGCGATGTTCGACACGGGCATGCGCTATCTCGCGGTAAGTCGTCGCTTTATCATCGACTATCACATCACGGATCAAGCGACGCTGATCGGGCGCAGCCACTACGACGTATTCCCCGAGGTCTCCGATGACTGGCGGCGGATCCACGCCCGCGTGCTGCATGGCGAGACGATGTCTTCGGACGCTGAGGCGTTCGTGCATGCCGATGGATCGGTTAACTGGATACGGTGGGAGATGGTCCCCTGGACGGTTGACGGCACGATCCATGGCGCGATGTGGTTCACCGAAGACGTTACCGACCATAAGGCGGACCAGGCGGCGCTTCTCGCCGGTGAGGCGCGCCTTCGTCTGGTGCAGCAGATCAGTGGCATCGCTTATACCGATTGGACGTATCCTGATACGTCAGCGCTGATCTCGCCTGAGTTCGCGCAGATTTACGGCTTAGCCTCGGGGCAGACGGGTGTCGACCTTGGGGAATTCATTGCACGGATCCATCCTGACGACCG
>DASYBP010000216.1:0-10232 GCA_036500715.1 Rhodopila sp. | reverse complement strand
AGTCCTTGTCGACGCGGACCCACGGCAATTCCTGCCGCCGCCGCGCCAGCTCGTCGGTGCGCCGCGTCAGCTCCTTTTCTTCGTTGAGCAAGCCGATTCGGGCTGCGAGCCACTCTTCCCGTGTGCCGGTCTTGTGTATCGTCATCGGTTTTTCTCCCTTGTCGAGTGTCATCTGTTATTCCGTAGATAATATTGATCGGCGCGCGACAGCGTGCGATCCGGCCCCGCGAACCGGTAGGATTTTCCGCGCGTTCCCATGGCATTGCCATGCGGCGCCGGGTCAGCGCATCAAGCTGGCGGGTGAACCCTTCTCGGCCGCGGGCAGCTCTCGCCGAGCGGCCAGGCATTCCTCATGTGTTACGGTATTGTGCTCCGTCATGGTTGTTCTCTCCCGAGGTGTGCGCGGTCAGGCCGGCAGCCGGCGGTCGTATTCGTTTCTCAAGCGGCTCCAGCCATCCCAGAATGGATCCGGCTGCTTGCCGCTTGCGCGGGCCAGCAGAACGTCGAGGTGCATGTGCCAGCCGGCGCTGACGTTCAGCATCATTGCGCGGTCGGGCAGGCGGCGATGGATCAGGGTGAGCATCACGTCGTTGCCCTGCGGGTCCAGCTCGAAGGAGACGTCGCCGCCGCTGCCCCAGGCGATGGCGAGCTTGCGGGGCGGATCGAGCTCGATGATCCGGCTCTGCATCCGGTGCTCCGCGGAGGAGCCGGGGGGCCGCTGGCCGGGCGGATCGGTCAGTTCGTCGTTCCGCCAGACGAGTTCGAAGGGCGCGCCGACGCGCATCTCCATCTGGCCCGCCGCCAGCCACTGCCGGCGCAGATCGCTGTCGGTGAGATAGGCCCAAACCCGCTCGATCGGGCCCGGCATCAGGCGCTGTATCGTCAAGGTCGCGGGCTCGGTCAGCACGCCATAGGCGTCCGGAATCGCGGGTTCGTTCATTGGTCATCTCCTGTTTTGGGGGTGGGGGATGGGCGCTCTTGGCGGAGCAGCCGTTCGAGCACGTCCAGACGGTCGGTCCAGAAGCGCTGGTAGAAGTTCAGCCACTGGTGGGCGCTGGCGAGCGGTCCGGGATCGAGGCGGCACAGATGAGTGCGTCCGCGCACCTCGCGATGGATCAGCCCGGCGTTCTCCAGCGCCTTGATGTGCTTTGAGGCGGCGGCGAGCGAGATCGCAAAGGGTTTGGCAAGCTGGCCGACGGTTCGTGTGCCACCAGCGAGTTCGCGCAACATGCGCCGGCGCGTGGCGTCACCGAGGGCGTGAAAGACGGAATCGAGGTGAGGCGTCTTTAGTTCAACCATATGGTTGAATATAGACTTCCGTTTTCAGAAAGTCAACCGGTTGGTTGAATGGTTGACTATGCGTTGATCAGTGGGGCGGCGACGGTTGGGCTTGGGACTGTGGTGTCGCGAGGTTCCTCGGGCGTCATGGATCGCGCGGCGGCGTTGCGCGATGGCGCTGGCCCGAACTGGAGCTTCGTTGGGAAGGCGGCTTACTATCGAAACCGCACACCAAACCCAGCCTACTAATCCGAATCTGCGTGACGCGAAAACCCTCCAGCACCGCCATCCACGCCTCCCCTATGTGCAGGAAACCATGCACAGGACACGATGGTTTACAAACAGCCACCGGCCGACGTGAGGACCCGAGCTTCCTACCGACCCGGCGATATCGGTGCGCAGTCCGTCCGGCCCGAGGCGACGCAGTCCTGGATCGCCGCGGCGTGCCGGAGTTGCTGGATCATGAACAACACGCCGACGATCAGCACCGCGATCAGCCCCAGTCCGACCAACGTGCGCAGCGGCCCCCGGCCGCTCTCCGGTTCTTCCTCAGCCATCCCGCCCCTCCTCGACCGCGTGGCAGGCGACCCGAACATCGCCGGCTACGATATGTATCGGTTTCTCCACCCGGCACCGCTCACGGGCCAGGGGACATCGCGGATGAAACGGACATCCGGAGGGGGGTGAGATCGGGCTAGGTGGTTCCCCGCCGACCGGTGTCCGAGCGCGGCCGATCTGGCTAAGGTTGGGGATCGCGTCAAGCAGCAGGCGGGTGTATGGGTGACGCGGCGTGCGGAAAATGGCCTCTGCCGGCCCCCGCTCGACAATGCGCCCGAGATACATCACGCCCAGCCAGTCCGCCATGTGCCGCACAACCGCCAGGTTGTGGCTGATAAACAGGTAGGTGAGCCCAAGCCGCCGCTGCAGGTCTCGCATCAGGTTGAGAATTTGTGCCTGGACAGAAACGTCGAGCGCGCTCGTCGGCTCATCGCATACCAGAAAATGCGGCTCGCTGGCCAGAGCGCGGGCGATGGAGATGCGCTGGCGCTGCCCGCCGGAGAATTCGTGCGGGTATTTCTCACCGTCCCGCACCGTCAGGCCAACTTGGGTCAGTAACGACCCGACCCGGCCCTGCGCCTCGGTTGGTCGCGTCGCCAGCCGGAACGCTTTGATCGGTTCCGCAACGATATCGCGAACCTTCCAGCGCGGGTTCAGTGACGAATATGGGTCCTGAAAGATCATGTTCATTCGCCGCCGCAGCGCCGGCCGCGCACGAACGGACGCCATCGGCTGATTCTCGAACAGGATGTCGCCGTCGGTAGGTGCGTACAACCCGACCGCCAGCCGGGCGAGGGTGGATTTTCCGCACCCCGACTCACCCACCAGCGCGAAAGTGGTCCCCGCCGGGATTTCGAACGAGACATGATCCACGGCTCGCAACAACCGCCGCGGTTCGCCGCTGAGCACGCGCTGCACGAACGGTCGCGAAACATCGAATAGGTGCGAGACCGTGACCGCCTGCAGCGTATTCATTTTAGTCGCTGGCATGCAACCAACAGGCTGCCCGTGTTGTCCCGGCGGGCATCAGGTCTGGCTCTTCGCTGAGGCAGCGGCCGAAGACCCGGGGGCAGCGCGGATGAAACCGGCAGCCGCAGGGAATCGCATCCGGCCGGGGCATCGTGCCATCGATCTGCCGTAGCCGGTCAATTGGCTGCTGCAGTGATGGGATGCTGGCCATCAGCCCGTCGGTGTAGGGATGTGCCGGGCAGCCTACCACCGCGGCGACCGGACCGATCTCCACGATCCGTCCGGCGTACATGACGGCAACCCGGTCAGCCGTCTCGGCGATGACCCCCATGTCGTGGGTCACCAGCATGATCGCCGTCCCATGATCCCGTGTCAGGTCCTTAAGAAGCGTGATGATCTGCGCCTGGATCGACACGTCCAGCGCCGTTGTCGGCTCGTCTGCGATCACCAGTGCCGGTTCCGCGCACAACGCCAGCGCGATCACCACACGTTGCCGCTGGCCGCCCGAGAATTCGTGCGGATAGGCGTCAATGCGTTGCGCGGCGGCCGGGATGCCGACCCGATCGAGCCAGCCGACCGCCTTCCGGCGTGCCTCCCCATTCGGTATGCGCGCATGGGTCTGCATCGTCTCGACCAACTGTCGCCCGACGGAATAGAGCGGGTTCAGCGTCGTCAGCGGGTCCTGGAACACGGTTCCGATGCGGCGCCCGCGAATTCGGCGCATTGGTTCAGCCGGAAGATTGTCGATACGTTGCCCGTTCAGCCTGATTTCGCCGCTGGCAATGCGCCCTGGCGGCTCCAGCAGCCCCACAATGGCCGCGCCGGTCAGCGACTTGCCGGCGCCGGATTCCCCCACTACGCCCAAGATCTCTCCGCTCTCGATACTGAACGACACCCGGTCGAGTGCCCGCAGCGTGCTGTGGCGCGTCGGGAACTCGACTGTCAGATCACGCAGGTCCAGCAGCGGCATCAACGCAGCCCCATCATCGCAACCGGGGGTTCAGCGCGTCGCGCAGCCAGTCGCCGAGTAAGTTGATCGCCAGCACCATCAGGATCAAGATCACTCCAGGGAACACCGTCACCCACCACTGTCCCGAGAACAGAAAGTCGTCGCCGAACCGGATCAACGTGCCAAGAGACGGCTGCGTCGGGGGCAATCCGACGCCGAGAAAAGACAGCGTGGCTTCGTTCATGACGGCCAGACCAAGGCCCAGCGTTGCTGTCACCATGACCGGCCCGGTGACGTTCGGCAGCACGTGGCTGACCATGATCCGCCATGAAGGCACGCCGATCACCCGCGCGGCCAGGACGTAGTCCTTGTCGCGCTCGACCAAGGTTGATCCCCGCACGGTGCGGGCAAAGCTGGGCCACATGCTGATGCCGATGGCGAAGATGATGACGTCGATCTGCAACGACTCGCGGAGGGACCGGGGCAGTGCCGCGCTGATGACGCCATCGACCAGAAGGGCGGTCAGAATCGAGGGAAATGTCAGGTGCACATCGGCAATCCGCATCAGCAGGGCGTCGGTAAAGCCACCCGCGTAGCCCGCCAGCAGCCCGAAGGTGACGCCGACAATCATCGCGAACAGCAACGACAAGATGCCTACCAGCAGGCTGATGCGTGTGCCATACATAATCGCGGATAGCACGTCGCGGCCCTGGTTGTCGGTGCCCAGAGGGTTGGACCAGTCGGCGCCCGACATCCCGATTGGCGGCTTGAAACTATCCAGCAGCGACAAGGACGCGACATCCATAGGATCATGCGGTGCGATCCATGGCGCGAACACGGCGGCGGCGACCAGGATCAGGCCGATCAAGGCAGCCAGCATCGCCACCGGCGACGCGCGAAAACTGTAGACGAGGTCACTGTGCCAGGCCCTCGTGACCGGCGACCGGGCCAGCATCAGCGTCGCAGCCTAAGCCGCGGATCGACCACATAATACAGAACATCAACCACGAGGTTGATCAGAACGAACACCAGTGCGATCAGCAGCAGATAGGCGGACATCACCGGAATATCGGCGGCCGCAACGGACTGCACCAGGAGCAGTCCCACCCCCGGCCACTGGAAAACGGTTTCGGTCACTACCGAAAACGCAACGAGTCCACCGAATTGCAAGCCAATGACCGTAATGACGGGCACCAAGGTATTCTTCAAAGCGTGGCCGAAATTGATGGTTCGGCTGGTGAGGCCGCGGGCACGGGCGAACTTGATATAGTCGGTGCGCAGAACTTCCAGCATTTCCGCCCGCACCAGACGCATGATGAGGGTCATTTGCCACATGCCTAACGTGATCGCCGGCAGGATCAGCGCCCGAATCCCGGCCCATGAGGCAAACCCGGTCGTCCACCAGCGGCCTACCTGAACCACCGGGCCGCGGCCGAAGCTCGGCAGCCAGCCAAGCCAGACGGAGAACACCAGGATCAGCAGGATCCCTAACAGGAATGTTGGCAACGAAACGCCGACCAGGCTGATGACCATGAATACCCGCGACAGCAGGCTGCTTCGGTGGATGCCTGTATACACTCCCATCGGTATGCCGATCACGAACGATAGCACGGAGGCGGTAGCTGCCAGTTCCAGGCTGGCCGGCAGCCGCTCCGCGATCAGGGCGCCGACCGGTTCCGCCACCCGGTAACTGACACCGAAGTTGCCATGCAATACTGTCCACAAAAAACGGAAGTATTGAACGAAAAACGGCTGGTCGAGGCCGAGTTGCCGCGTCAGCGCGATCCGCTGCGCCTCCGTGTGGTCCTGTCCGAGTAGAATGTTGACCGGGTCGCCGACGAACGCGAACAAAGCGAAGGCGATGAAGCCGACGGCCAGCAGGACTGGGATAGCCTGGAGAAGCCTGGAGCCAACTAATCCAAACATATAGACGCCAACTAGGGTTGATCGGCGGGGTGCCAAAGGGGAGTGCGCGCGCCTGCTGCTTCGGTTACCAGCCAGTCGTGGAACTGCCGGACCGGACGCATGCGCAGGCGGTCGGGCAGAGCGACGAACCAGTGGCCTTCCTCGACGGGAACGGGCGGGTCGGGCGCGATTTCCGCGAGTATCCCACTGGCCAGCATGCCGACAACCAGGCTGTGGTCGACCACCGCCGCGCCCATGCCGGCTATCGCGGCCTGGACGGCCAATGCCCTGGTTTCAAACGTCAGCACCGGAGGCGTGTTCGGCCAGCCCAGCGCAGCGGATACTTGCGGCCAATCATCGGGACGGGTGCGGGCGGCGAGGCGAGGCAGCGCGGTGGTGCCGATCAGCCGCGGGTTCATTACCACGACGGGACGGTCCCGAAACAGCAGCGTAGAGTCGAGATTGGGCCACGAACCACAGCCCCAGCGGATGGCACATTCGAATGGTTCGGCTGCCAGGTCCACGGGCCGCGTGCCGGTGCTGAACAGCAGGCACGTTTTGGGGTGAAGCGCCTGAAATCCGGTCAGCCTGGGGACCAGCCAAAGCGTGAGAAAACTTGAGAGCGCGGACACCCGGACATCGCCCGCCTGATGCCGCGCCTCGGTGATCGCGGCGTCAATGCTGTCGAAGGCAGCGGCCAGACGGCTGCCAAGTCGTTGACCGGTTTCCGTCAGCCGGGCATTCGGGCCCCGTGTCACGAACAACGTCAGCGCCAGGGATTGTTCGAGTTCTCTCAGCAGATGAGAGATGGCGGATGGCGTCACGTTCAAGACCCGGCCGGCCGTTGCCAGGCTTCCGGACCGGGCGGTTTCGGCGAACGCGCGAAGCGCACGGAGAGAGGGACGGACCATGAGAAACGCTCATGCTAACGGTTCGCCTTCTCACTACCGGTTCCCCAACGGCTGCGCCAGAGTCAAGTTAGCTGCCGCCCGCCGTCGCAGCTATCCGCGCAGGAAAGGAAAACCCATGCTGAAAGTACATTTCGATCAGCTCGCCGCCTATAACCGCTGGGCGAACGGGCGTGTGTACGTCGACGCGGCATCGCTGTCGGATGACGTGCGGAAGCGACCAGTGGGGCTGTTCTTTGGCAGCGTGCACGGAACGCTGAACCACCTACTGGTCACCGACTATATCTGGATGCGGCGGTTTACCGGAAGCGGGCCTCAGCCCGAGCGGCTCAACCAGATCCTGCATGAGGATTTCGCCGAGCTGCGGGCGGCTCGGGAGCAAGCGGACGAACGGATCTTCATGTTCGTTACTGGCCTGCAGTCGGCCGATTACAAGCAAATGCTTGAATACAGCAACTCGACGGGGCGGGTCTATCGTCAGGAAATGGGCGCTGCTCTGACTCATCTGTTCAATCACCAAGCGCATCATCGCGGCCAGGTTCATGCCGGGCTGACGATCGCCGGTATTCGGGAACCGTCCTCGCTGGATTTGTTGGTTCTGCAAAGGTCGTTGTGATATGTCAACGATTGGTCCTTCGGCTGCCAACGTTGACAGATCGTCCATCGCGCAAGACGATGGGCAGGACGAGATGATGCGTGTTGTTTTCGCCGCTGCAAGCTGTGTCCAGGACTGTGCGGGCAAGCGAGAATACCGCGAGGGCTGTGGCCAGCGTCTGCGATGTTGACCGCTTAGAGAAGTATAAAACACCGAAGGAGCATTCATTATGCGGAACCGCGTCCGCTACGCCGAGTCCATAGAGCCATTGGTCCAGTTCGTTGAGGATACCCCACCGGCCGAGATCGTTGACTGCACGCTGGAGAAACTGCGGGCCGGACTGCCGGCGCAGACCATGTTGACCGCCTCGGCGCTGGCCGTCGCACGCTCCTCCGACCTGCCGCCCGGCCATCATGGGGGCCCGCTGCATCCTCTGGCCGGTCTGTACGCGGTGACCAAGATTGCCGGTCGGCTGCGGGGCGAACCGAGCTATCTGCCGGTGGTGCAGCATGTGGCATTGTCGAACAAGCATATTTATGACCCGGCGATGGGTCCCTATAGCCTGATGGAGTTCGACCCGGTCGATGCCGGGGGCGTCGAGGCGACCAAGGCGGCGTTCTTCCACGCCGCGTCGCGCGGCGAGGTCAACAAGGCCGACCACTACTTCCTGTGGCTGTGGCAGAACATACCTCCGGTGGAGGCGCTTGATGTGTTGCTCACATTGGCCATCCCGAAGAACCTGCTTGACGACCATTACTTCATTTTCCCGGCCTTTACCTTCAGGGCGATGGAGACGATCGGCTGGAATTATTTGCCGGTACTGATGCGCCCGGCGGTCCGCTATGTGACACGCTTCCCGCGCAGTCCGGCGATTCCGGAGACCGATGCGCTGATATCGGACTACGAACTGATGACGCGCGTGACCCGGCAGACAAGCGGCGAAGACGAAACCGCGGCGATAGGGGCGCTTGGTGAGGCGATCGGTCGCTGCGATGAATACAACGACATATCGGTGCTGATGGCGAAGGCTCTGGCCGCCGGCTTATCGCTCGAGGGCGGCGGCGAGGCGCTTTCGATCGGCGCTGCCGGCTTGTTCCTGCGCTCGCTCACCGGCAACCCGATGGATGTCCACCTGCACACCAGCGCCAATCTGCGACGCTACCTGCTGAAGCTCGACGGTCTCAGCCTGCGCAACAAGATCCTGCTTCTGTTGCTTTGGCACACCGGCCCGGAGGTCAAGTCCACGCAGCGGCGGATGGAGCCGGCGTCGCAGCCCGACCCGGCCGCGGTGGCGGCGCTGCCGTTCCGCTCTCAGTCCGACTTGCTGGAGGCGCTGACCCAGAGCATCTATCAGCAGCCGCCGACCGACTGGTCCAAGGTCACCAACCTCGGGCTGATGCGAGCGGTCCCGGAGGTGAAGATCACCGTCAACCTTGCACAGCAGTACGTAAATCTCGGTTATGACGCTAACACGCTGATCGCGCGTCTGGGTGAGATTGTGTGCCACGACAGCTTCACCGAGATGCATGCTTTCAAGCATCATCAGGCGATCGTCGAGGAATTTCATGCGACGCGCGAGCCATGGCGCTGGATGCATTTGGTCTGCGGCGCTCAGGCGGCGGCGATTTCGTTTGGCAAGAACATGGAAGTCTACGAAGACGCCCTGGAGGCGATGCACGCCTGACCAAGTCGCGTCCGGTCCCGAAGGTTGCGATACGATGACGCCCGGTCCAGGATAATCCGCCATCAATTGGGGACCGTCCGTCATCATGTCTCGTTTCGCCGGCCTGACGCCGCTTCTGGCGCCCCGATCCGTCGCCGTCCTCGGCGCATCCTCCGACGCCACGCGGATCGGCGGCCGCCCCATCGCCTATATGCGCGGGCAGGGTTTCGCGGGTAACCTGTATCCCGTCAATCCGAACCGCGCGGAAATCCAGGGCCTTAAAGCGTATCCCTCGGTAGCGGATTTGCCGGAAACGCCGGATGTGGCGATTGTCGCTGTCCCGGCCGAACTCGCCGCACCTGCGATCGATGACCTGGCCAGACGCGGCGTCAAAGCGGTGATCATGTTCACGGCCGGGTTTGCCGAGATGGACGAGGCGGGTGCGGTCAAACAGGCGCAGATGGTCGCCGCCGCCCGCGCCGCGGGGATGCGTATCCTCGGCCCCAACTGCCTGGGCGTGTTCGATGCGCGGCGTTCGTACTACGCAACGTTCTCGACGTCGTTCGACAGCGGTTGGCCGGTGCCTGGCCGCATCGGGATCGCCAGTCAGTCCGGCGCTTATGGCACGCATCTCTACACCATCGCGCGCAATCGCGGGATCGGCGCCTCGCTGTGCGTCATGACTGGCAACGAGGCTGATGTTACGGTCGGCGAGTGCATCGGCTGGCTGGCGGAAAACCCCGATGTCGATGTCATCGCCGTCTATGCCGAGGGCATCCGCGAAGCGCCCGGCCTGATTGGCGCCCTGCAAGCCGCCAAGGCGGCGAAAAAGCCGGTCGTGATGCAGAAGGTCGGCCGCAGCGAACTCGGCGGCAAGGCCGCGCAGTCTCACACCGCCTCGATCGCCGGCAACGATGCGGTGACCGAGGCGGTGATGAGGGAGTTCGGCGTATTTAGGGCGCGCAACAGCGAGGAGATGCTGGATATCGCCCATACCGCGACCCGGAAGATCTATCCGGCGAAGAACACCCTCGGGGTCATCACGGTGTCGGGCGGTGCTGGCGTGCTGATCAGTGACGTGGCGGAAAGCCTGGATCTGGCGATGCCGGAAATGCCGTTGCCGGCGCAACAGAACCTCCGCGCGCTGGTGCCGTTCTGCGCGCCGCGCAATCCGGTAGATGCCACCGCTCAGGTTGCGAATGACGTGACCCTGGTTAAGACCTTCACCGAGTCGCTGGTGCGAGAGGGCGGGTACACCTCCGTGCTGGGTTTTTTCAGCATGACCGCGTCATCGCAACGCTGGCCCGCGATACGGGCGCAACTGGACGCGGTCAAGTCGGAAAACCCCGGCAGGCTGTATGTGCTTTCGGTCATCGTGGCGCCGGAACGACGCGACGAACTGGAGGC
>DASYBP010000215.1:0-7218 GCA_036500715.1 Rhodopila sp. | reverse complement strand
GCAGGATCGACGCCTCCGGCGCCGGCGACTTTTTCAAGAATCAGCGCTCCAGCGCGCCATCCGGTCGCGATCTGGTCGCACGCCAGACGCACCTGGCAAAGCAGCTGCTCGCTGGTGTCGAAGTAGTGCAGTGCCATGTCCGCCAGCGAACCGCCGTGGATCGAAACGATGCCCTGGTGACGGTTCAGTTCGCCGCCCTGATCGACGGTGAACGCAAGGTAGCCGCTGCCCAGCAGCGCCTTGGCGGATGGCGCTGCGTCGCGCGCCAGCAACGCCCCCAGCCGTGCCGTATTGCTCAGCGCATGGCCGCGCAGTTCGCCGGCGTCGGTGCAGTCGGCCAGCAGCATGGAGATCGGTCCGTCGCCCTTGGCCTGCAGGCTGAACGAGCCACGGAACTTCAGCGCCGTCGACAACCCGGCGGCGAGCGCCAGGGCTTGACCGACCAGCCTGGTCACCGCCGGATGGTGATCGTGACGTGTCAAAAGTGCGTCGGCCAGCGTACCCAGGCGCACCAGGCGACCGCGCACCGGACGTTGCGGCAGGAAGAAAGGCAAGACCCCGCGGGGTACGACAAGGTCGGGGACCGGCGGGCGGCCGCTGTCGAGAAAGGCTGGCGTTTCGGACATCGCCGCAAGATAGGCATCTCCTTGCCGCGCGGCTACCCGGCTGCTGCTTATCCGGTCTAGTGTGGCGGTTCCGAATTCCGCCATACTTTGGATCGACCGCCGTCGTGCGAACAGCACGCCTGCGGCGCGACGCGGACTTCGGAACCATAAACCTCACCAGAGAACAATGCTTTGCTAATGTCCTTATCGATTCGAAAGTTCGTCAGCGGCCGATCCACAGTATCACGAACTTTCGAATCGGGACGCTAGGTTGCATTATCGGTGATGGTCCGGGCCGGCGCCCCCGGATAGGGTCGCGGCGATCCGGCGAAGAACCGGTCCGCTACTGAGGAAACGGATGTCGCTTCGCCCCTGGATCATTCTTGCGGCCCTGGCGGTCGCGCGGATTGCGTTTGGCTATCAGGTCCAATCGGTCGCTACTATTGCCACGGATCTGGTGGCGCGTTTTGGGCTGACCTACACCCGGCTTGGCAGCCTGATTGGCGTCTACAATCTGCTGGGCGTGTTCGCGGCGCTGCCGCTTGGGCTACTGGCGCGCCGGTTCGGCGATCGATGGGTGATGGGCGCCGGTCTGGCGCTGATGACTGGCGGCGCCTGTCTGAGTGTCTGCGCGCCGACCGAATTCGGCATTGGGGCGGGACGTACGGTTGCTGGCCTCGGTGCCGTTGCCTTGAGCGTGCTGCAGGCCAAGGTCATCGCCGACTGGTTCACAGGTCCAAGCTTCGTGATCGCCCTCAGCGTGCCGATCTGCGCCTTTCCCATCGGCCAGGGGCTGGCTCAGTTGGTGCTGCCGCCGGTGCTGACGGGGTTCGGCCTGCAGGCCGCCTTGCTTACCGATGTCGTGCCGGCCGGCCTGGCGCTGCTGCTGTTCTTGCCAAGCTATCGCGAGCCGGCCCATGCCGTGGTGCCGCGTCGCTTCTCGCTGCCGAGCCGTCGGGAGTGCCTGTTGCTGGTGGTCGCGGGTGGGATCTGGACGGCCTATACCGCGGGCCTCTCCGGCTTCACGTCCTACTTGCCCAGCAGCCTTTCGCTCCAGGGTTACGGGCTGGGAGCGATCGCGCTGGTGATGACCGTTGCAACATGGGGCAATGTACCCGGGACGCTGGTCGGCGGCGGGTTGGCGGCCAGGTTCGGGGCCTTTACGATCTTTCTGATCGGTTCGCTGTCACTGTCGATCGGCATGGCGGGCACCGCGGTGACAGCATGGCCGGTGGCGTGGGCCATGCTGCTGGGGTTCGGCGGCTCGATCCAACCGGGCGTGATCATGGCGGTGGGCACGCTGTCCGCTCGGCCCGAGAATCGTGCCGTGGGCATGGGGCTGTTCTACACGCTGTATTACGTGGGCGCGACGTTCACCCCCGCGCTGTGCGGGATGGTGGCGGATTATGCCGGCCGTCCCGAGGGCGGCGTGCTCGCCGCGGCGGTAATCTGCACGCTGGCGATCCCCTTGTTTGTCCTGCACCGCTCACTGGCTTCGCACGAGAGGATGCTGGTGCGGGCGTGACCCGGTCTACCAGCCAGGCGGAGGTTTGAAGCTTAGCCCCGCCTGCTCCAGTAGAGCGGCGGCCGCGAGGGTGGTGCGGTCGCCATAGATCGGGCCGGCGATCTGCACGCCTAGTGGCAAGCCGGCTTTGGTCAGGCCCATCGGCGCGACGGTCGCGGGCAGATGATAACCGCCGGTCAGACCAGGCCAGAACAGCAGGTCACCGTAATTCATGTCGTGGCCCTCTACGACGATGCGCCGGCCGAAGGGTGTGCCGTCCTGGCGGTGCGGCAAGGCGGCGGTGCTGAACGCAGGACACAGCAGCACGTCGTGGTCGCGAAAGAAGGCACTCCAGGTGCGGCGCCACCGGGCGCGTTGCTCGTTTAGGCCAAGCCAGGCTCGGTGGGTCGTGTCAACAGTGCGCGTCATGATGGCGTCGGCGCTGGTGTCATCGGGGGATAGGGCAGCGGAACGTTGGCGCTGCTGTTCGATCTGCGCGTCCGTGCTGCGGCCGCTCCAGGCGGTGTCGAGCAGGCGCAGATAGAGATGGTAGACAGCCGTTGGGTCGAAGTCCGGCCGGGCGGTGCGGTTGACGGTGACACCCTGGCGTTCGAGGCTGTCGGCCAGGGCATGCATGGCGGCGACCGTCTCGGAATCGGTGACCTGGCCAGGCTGGTCCGCCCAGACGGCGACGCGCATATCCCTGAGGGTGGTGAAGCGCGGCGGCGGAAGGTTGAGGGTGAGCGCGGTCTCGTCCGGGTCGGGGCCGGCAAGGATGTCCGTTGCGGCGATCAGGTCAGCGGCGGAACGGCTCATGGGGCCGATGACCGAGATGTCGGTGCCGGCGGCGGCGCTTGTGGCGGGGTGACCGTAGTTGGGGAGCAGGCCCCATGTCGGCTTATGGCCGAACACGCCGCAGAAGTGTGCAGGGACCCGGATGGACCCGCCGATGTCGCTGCCGATCTCGAACCCGGTCAGGCCGGCGGCGAGCGCGGCGGCTGATCCGCCGGAGGAGCCGCCGGGCGTATGATCAGTGTCCCAGGGGTTGTTTGTGGTCCCATAGACCGGGTTGTAGCTTTGCCAGTCGGCGAGATCGACAGGAACGTTGGTCTTGCCGAAGATCACCGCGCCGGCGGCTTCCAGCCGACGAACCGCGATGGAGGAGATGGTGACGGTCTGATCCTTCAGTTCGGGATGGCCTCGGGTGGTTGGAAGGCCCTGGACGTCGAAGCTCTCCTTGACTGTCGTCGGGACGCCGAACAGGGGGCCGGACTTGTCGCGCTGGGAATCCAGTGATCTGGCGCGGGTGCGGGCGCGGTCGAAGTCGCGAACCACGACGGCGTTAATGCGGGGGTTGTGCTTTTCGGTCCGAGCTATGTAGTGGTCCACAAGTTCCAGGGCCCCGATTTGTCCGCGGCGGACGAGGGTGGCGAGTTGGGTGGCGGGCAGAAATGTCGGGTCCATCGGGGCGTCCTGGTGCGTCGGCGACAGGCTGGCATTGTGTGGATGCGCGGGCAAGCGCGTGCTTCGAGTCGCCAGGTGGCGACTCGGCAGGCAGTCCGTTACTGAGAGAGTATGATAGAGCGTTTTATTTGATCAATTCGACGAAGATTCCGACGACCGACACAAAGCCCAACGTGAAGACGAGCGTCCTGATGTATGGCACACCCAGCAGATAGACGACCGCATGTGCGAGCCGCAGCCAGAAGAAGCAAATCGCCCAGAAGGCCGTCATTGAATTGGCCTTGCCAGCCGCCGGTCATCGGGCTGTGTCCGCGGCTGTCGAGCCAGGCGTCATAGATCGCCCGCGGCGTGGCGGGAATCTGCGCGGTCAGCGTGAAGTCATAGCTCAAGCTTTGGTCTCCTATTCGTTACTGGGCTGGCCCAGCTGGCCACAGGACCCATTCGCCGACCGCCTTCCTGCGGCCTTCGCCAAGCCTGAGCTGCCGCCGCGGGCAGGGACTCAATAAGCGAGGAGTGCCACGAGAGCTCGTTCCTGCTCGGTTGACAGTTCCTGCGGGCTGAGCGTGCCGTCCTTGTCAGTATCCGCCGCGGCGAATCGCTTTTCCACCAGGGCAAGGAATTCGGCTTTGTCCACCGTGCCTTCCTTGTCTTTGTCGGCTTTGACCATGTCGCTATGGCTGAGGATTCCAGTTAGCTCGCTGGCGTCGAGCGTGCCTTCCTTGTCCGTATCCAATGCATCGAATTTTGCCACCGCCGCCTTCTTCGCCTCGTCCAGGCTTATCGTGCCGTCATTGTCGGTGTCGATCTTGGACATGACCGCACTTTTGTCCCCGGGTGTCGTGTCGGCTGACGCCGCACTGGCCGTCGCGAGGCCGCCGGCCATCACGACTCCGAGAAGACCCGTATAAATCACGTTTCTAGCCATGATTCATACTCACAACGGTTATGATCAGGGGGTTTAGATGACACCGTTGCCCTGCACAACCCGCATTCGGGACGGCGCGCCCCGGCGCTGGAGCCCACGGGCGGATCGGCTGCCGTATCGACGATCGCGAGGATACCAATGATGGTCTCGGCACGGCGCAAAACACCGCCAGGATTGTCCAGGCGGTTGCCGGTTTGGGGAACCTGTGTGGTCCGAGCCCGCGCCCCTAAAAGGCGTCAGGCGGCGCGAAGCATTGCACCAAACCATGATACAACCACAAACCATATACAACCAGAGGATCGGGCTGCCGGTCGGATTGGCGCCCGGAACGACCTTCTCATCCGGGACCACCACCCAGTGATCCGGCTGGTCGGGAAAGTGACTGGGTGTAACATGCGCACGCCAAAAGGTCCGTTTCACGTGGTCCCGATCAACGATGGTGGCCATATCGGCATCCACGGGACGGCCATCACCGAGGTCGCAGCACGGGATGCCATGTTGGTCGCGCCGAGTTATGATCCATTTCTTGAAGGGCTCCATGGCCCGCGCGTCCTCGCAACTGGGGCGGGCGGCACAGCGACGGCCGCCGGGGTCGCGAGCAGCACCGCGGCTACCAGTCTGGGTCCGACTCTGCCCGCTTTCCGACCGACAGATGATACACGGCGAGCGTGGTCGCACCATTTATCCGCGTAGGTGTCACCAGGTGATTCCCGTCAGGCTATTTCGAGCAATCCTTGAGGTCGGCCTCAGACAGCGAAAAGGCGTAGGCCGCTCCGGTCTGCAACGCGACGTCCCTCGCGAAGCAGGTGCGTCCATTCTTGTCTGTCAGTTTCACATCATATCGACCGGCCGCGATTCCGGTAAGTTTGAGGCGCTCATCTGGGTCGACGGACCCGTCCTTATCGTTCGCGCACTGGTCCGGGCTCCATTCCGTGGTGCCCGCAGGCGCCAGGTACAGCTTCGTTACCGTCGTTGCCGTCAGATTCCAAAACAGCATGCGGTCCGCCGACCATACGCTCGTCGATATCGCGACGAGGAGCGAAGTGCTGATGACAATGGCGCGTCTGTTCATGAAAGTTCCCTCCGGTTTTCTTTGATGGCGTGTCTGTCGTCCCACTACAGTCAGTGGCGGGTTCGACCTTTATAGCGCCGCTTTGACGATGTGCGGTATGGTCATGGCGTGATCTCCGCTGCCGCGCGTGGATGAGGTTGACTCGTGCCGTCCCTGCACGCGCGGCATCTTAGGCGATGCCGCGCTCTGCGCGAGCCGGTCAGAACGTGATGCGCACGCCGGCAAAGCCGCCGACCGGTGCTGCGGGGCTGTAGGCCCGCGGATTGGTCGCATTCGGTGCCTGCGATAGAAATACCGACGTGGTCGGCGAGAAAGTGCCAAATGTATAGTATTTCTCGTTCGTTACGTTCTCGACGGAGGCGAACAGCTGAACGTGGGGCGTGAGCCGGTAGCTGCTGCTCAGATTCAGCGTGAAAAAGGGGGGCAGTTGGGGCGTCAGGTTCGCCTCGTCGCCGATCAGGTATTGGCCGCCTTGCGCGATAAGGGCGCCGCCGATCGTCCATTGGTCGGTGACATGGTAGGTCAGCCCTAGCTTGCCCTGACTCGCCGGCACGCCTGGCAGTCGGTCGCCCGGGTTGATGGTTATATTGCCGCTGGCGTCAGCCGCCGGGTTGCTGCCGGCGGCTGCGATAAAGCCGGTTTGGTAGGTCGCGTCGGTATAGGTGTAGGCGGCGTAGGCCGACCACCGCGGCGTCTTGTACTCGATACTGGCGTCGACGCCTTGCCGCCGCGTCTGGCCGACATTGGTGAAGAACGCCCGGTTGAGCGTCACGCTGTTGACGAAGATGATGTCGTCGTCGAGGTTGCTGCGATAGAGACCGAGATTGTAATTCAGGCGATTATCCTCGCCGATCGCCAGGGCACCGCGCAGGCCGGCCTCAACGGTGTGCGAGACCACCTGCTTCAGGTTGGGATCGCCCACAAAGAAATTGGCGAGGCTGCAAGAATCGGTGGGGCCGGCGCAGGATAGTTCGGCGGGCGTGGGGGCGCGGTTCGCATCCGCGTAGCCGGCGTAGGCCGTCAGCCACGGCGTCACCTTGTAGGTCACACCGCCCGCCGGATTAAAATGCGCGTAGTAGTGATTGCCGGTCAGGTCGCCGCCGTTCTGGTCGTTGAGATTGATTTCGGCGGCGTTGAACCGGCCTGAGGCGGTCAGCGCCAGGCGGTCGGTCAGGTTGAGTGTGTCGGCGAAGAACGCGCCATAATACGCGTCGCTGATCCCCACGCGAACCGGTTGGTTGATGCCGGGCTCGTCGATGAGGATGCCGGGGCCGATGAATACGCGGGTGACGGGGGTGATGCCCCCGACATAGGACGCGGCCGCGAACTCGGTCTGTGCACCGTCGAAGCTAAGGCCGGCGATCAGATGGTTGTTGAAGCCGAACATGGTCTGCGTATCGGTCATCTGGACCGAGGCACCGTAGCCGTTGGTATTCGTCGTTTGGTTGTCCAGCTGCGAATAGGAAAATGGGTTGGGGCCGAGGAAGGCCGGGATCGTGCCACCACCGGTGGTGGTGCTGAAGACGCCGGGACCGGAGCACAGCAAGCCCGAACCGTCGTTGCATGGTACATCGTTTGTGGCGTTGCCGTTGGTCACGCGCTGCAGCAAATTGGTGTAGTAGGTGACAGCCTGGAGCGACACCGTATC
>DASYBP010000214.1:0-4548 GCA_036500715.1 Rhodopila sp. | reverse complement strand
GCTGGCCGAGAGCGACGTCGAGATTGAGGCCTACGCTCAAAACCACCCGTTCAGCCACGACGCCGCCGAGGTTCCGGACATCAGCCGCACCGCGGAACGCCACTACGCCGACCCCCGAACATCTGCTGGACCGGTGGGTTCGCCGCTTCATCGACGGAAAGGGCGAACATCAGACGATGGCGATCCGCCATGACCAAGGCGATCCAGCAGGAGTTCAGCTATAATACAATCCGCGTGACGAGATGGGCACCCAGGAACCGGTGACCACGGTAAAGTCGGGCACCGGGACCTGTCGTGACTATGCCCTGCTGATGATGGAAGCGGCTCGGACCCTGGGTTTCGCCGCTCGGTTTGTATCAGGCTACCTCTACGACGACAGCAAGCTTAGCGGCGGCGCCGACACCGTGATCGGGGACGGGCGTCACGCACGCATGGGCGCACACCTACCTGCTCGGCGCCGGCTGGGTGCCGCTCGATCCTACCAACGGGCTGATCAGCGATCGAAATCTGATCCGCGTCGCCGTCACCCGCGATCCATCCCAGGCGGTGCCGCTGAAAGGCAGTTTCGTCGGTAAACCGAACGATTTCCTGGGTATGGATGTGAAGGTGGAGATCCGCACATAAGACGCGGACCCCTACCGCAGGCTTCGGAAAAATGCGCGGATGTCCGCCGCGAGTAGGTCCGGCTGCTCCATCGCCGCGAAATGGCCGCCGCGCGGCATTTCGGTCCAGCGCTGAATGTTGGTGTACATCTGCTGCGCGAGGGAGCGCGGCGCGCGAATGATCTCCTTCGGGAATGCCGCGTAGGCCGTCGGCACGCTGACCTTGCCGCCGAGCGGGATCGGCCACTGGCCGTGCAGGCGGGCGTAATAGGGCCAGAACGACGAGCCGATTGCGCCGGTAAACCAGTAGAGCGAGACATTGGCCAATAGGCGATCGCGGCTGATCGCCGATTCTGGGTCACCGCCGCAGTCGGACCAGGTGCGGAATTTCTCCGCGATCCACGCCAGCAGCCCCGCCGGCGAATCCGTCAGTCCGTACGCCAGGGTTTGCGGCTTGGTTCCCTGGATCCACTGGTAACCAGCCTCCTCCTTCAGCCAGACCGACAGCTCTTCCAGATAGCGGCGCTCTTCGTCCGTCGGGTTGGCCGGTGGGGGTCCGTCACGACGCATCGTCAGCAGGTTGATGTGAATGCCGATCAGGTTATCCGGATGCGCGTGACCCAGCCGGGTTGCGGTAAACGCCCCGTAGTCACCGCCCTGCGCGGCGTAACGCTGGTAGCCGAGAACTTCTGTCATCAGCGAGGCGAAGCAGGTGGCGATCTGCTCGATATTAAAACGTTTCTGTCCCGGTGCGAACGACAGTCCGTACCCGGGCAGCGAGGGTGCGATGACGGTGAACGAGTCCGCCGCATCGCCACCGAACCGTGCCGGATCGGTCAGGCGGGGAATGATATCGATGAATTCGTACACCGAACCTGGCCAGCCGTGCATCAACAGCAGCGGCATCGGCGACGGCCCGCGCCCCGGCACCTGCAGATAGTGCAGGTCGACATCCGGCATGCGCACCTTGAACTGCGGGAAGGCGTTCAAAGCCGCTTCCTGCGCCCGCCAGTCGAATTCCTCGCGCCAGTACGGCACCAACGTTTTCATGTAAGCCAGATCGGTTCCATAGGCCCAAGGGACATCCGGTGCCTGATCGGGGAACCGGGTCAATGCTAGTCGCGCTCGCAGGTCGGTGATCGCCTGCTCCGGAATGGACAGCGTAAACGGCGTTGGGGTCATGTCCGGTGTCCTTCTACGCCACTACGCCAGCCGCGTGCTCTGCCAGGTCACCATTTGCCACTGCCCGGCGCGCTGGGCGTAGACATCGACAAACCGCACACCGAACGAGTTCGCCGTGCCGCCGCTGGTGACACTAATCGCGGCGATGCCGGTCAGCACGACGACATTGCCGAAATCCTGGGCCACGACGTCCGACGGCTCGACGGCGGTATAAACCGTCGCGCCGGATTCCATAGCGCCGATCAGCGATTTCTTGGTGTCCACCCGAGCGGAGGAATGCGTATAGATCAGATCATCGGCAATCAGACGGTCGAGCGTGGCAATGTCCTTCTGTGCCATCGCGGTCATGCGCTGACGATCGAGTTCAATGATTTTCTGGGCATCTCCAGCCATTTCCAACATCCTCTGACGGGTTGCAAACAGCCTAACCGAGACCGCCGATCCTGTCGAACCGAACCGTCAAACCGGCGTGATCCCGGATTGTCTTTTTCTCGCCGGTCGTATGATGCAATCCGGGGCGAGGGCCCGGACCGGCTTCGCAGGAGGACGTTCATGACCACACCGACCGCACCGGTCAGCATCCGGCGCCGACAGCGTACCGCCTTAACCATGTTGGTGATCGCGGGCACCCTGAACTACCTCGACCGCTCCACCCTCTCGATCGCCAACCCGCTGATCCGGGAGGAGCTTGGGTTGTCGCTGGGCGACATGGGCCTGTTGCTCTCGGCTTTTCTGTGGGCATACGCGTTCGCGCAATTGCCCGGCGGTGCACTGGTCGACCGGATCGGGCCGCACCGGCTTCTGGCCGCCGGCCTTGGCCTGTGGTCGCTCGCACAGGGCGCCGCCGGGCTCGTCGCATCGTTCTGGCAATTCTCCATCGCCCGCGTGTTTCTGGGCCTGGGCGAGGCACCGATGTTCTCGTCCGCCGTCCGCGTGGTGCGAGACTGGTACAACGTTCGCGACCGAGGTCTGCCCACCGGAATCTGGAATTGCACCTCATCATTGGGGCCGGCCCTTGCGCCGCCGATATTGACCGGGCTGATGATCGGCCTCGGCTGGCGCTGGATGTTCGTGACCATGGGTGTGGTCGGACTGATCGCCGCCGCCGCCTGGTTTCTCTTGTATCGCGACGTCGCCGAGGTGAGTTACTCCAAACAGGAACATCATTACTTGACCGACGGCGAGGAAGCTCGGACCTACGCACCAGTGAGGTTGACCGAGTGGCTGGGTTTATTCCGCTTCCGTACTACCTGGGGCCTGGTCCTCGGGTTCTTCGGCGTGGTCTACATGAGCTGGCTGTACCTGGCGTGGCTGCCTGGGTATCTGGAGATGCAGCGACATATGTCTATACCGCGAACCGGCATTGTCGCGGCCATCCCCTTTGCGTTCGGCGTGGTCGGCAGCATCGGCGGCGGCTGGATTGCCGACCAGCTCATGCGGCGGGGCTTCTCCCCCATCAACAGCCGCAAGATCCCCGTTATAGTGGGACTGCTCGGGATGGTCGTCTTCACCGTCGTCGCCGCTGAAACGCCCAGCGATATCGGCGCTGTCGCGGCGATCTCGGCTGCGCTGATGTTCGGCGCATCCGCCAGCGGCATGTCGTGGGCGCTGGCATCGGTGGCGGCGCCCGCCAACTGCACAGCGTCGCTCGGCGCGATCCAGAATTTCGGCGGCTATCTCGGCGGTGCGCTCGCCCCCACGGTGACTGGCTTTGTTGTCCAAGAATCTGGCAGTTTCGAGCCCGCTCTGCTGGCCAGCGCGGCGATCGGACTGGTGTCGGCGCTGGCCTACCTGGTCGTCATCCGCGGCGAACCGATCAGCGCGGCCGAGCTGGATGTGGTGGCGGGTGGCCATACAATCAGCTATAGGGGTTGACCCAGCCACCCCGCCTGTCGTCTCGTAACGCCATGCTTAACCACCTGCCATGCTTAGCCATCTGAAAGCGAACAATCGCGCCTGGGCCGCACGCAAGGTGGCGGCCGACGTCGGGTTCTTTCGCCGGCTGGAAGGCCAGCAGGCGCCCGATTATCTGTGGATCGGCTGTTCCGACAGCCGCGTGCCAGCGAACGAGATCGTCGATCTAGATCCAGGCGAACTGTTTGTGCACCGGAACGTCGCCAACCTGGCGCCGCCGCAGGATGCCAACTACCTGTCGGTCCTCCAGTTCGCGGTCGACGTGATCCAGGTGAAGCACATCATCGTCGTGGGACACTACGGTTGCGGCGGCATCGCCGCGGCCGTCGACGGCAAGCGGCGCGGCCTGGTCGATCACTGGCTGCATCCGATCCGCGAAGTATTCGCCGACAACCGCGAGGCGCTCGAAGCGATCCCGGACGAGCGCATCCGGTTGAACCGTCTGTGCGAACTGAATGTCATCCGCCAGGTGCGGAATGTCGCATCGGACGTATTCGTGCAGGACGCCTGGGCGCGCGGACAGGACCTTCATGTCCATGGCTGGGTCTATTCGCTGTCAAACGGATTGGTCACTGACCTGAACGTCACCACTGCCGGCGTTGGGATACCTGAAGGTTCTATTGCCGAGTTTCGGCCCATCGCCAGCAGAATTCGAGACCGTCGGTAACGTTGCTATAAACGCAATCAAGCGAGTGCGCGGAGCTGCCCATGACGGCGTGAGGGCTGCCTGGGCCGCTGCTTGGCTTGGTCCTGCGCCCTGATCGAACCAGCGCGGCGCCTGCCGGCCGCTCAAGTTAGCTCATCCAACAGCGCCTTGGCGTCCTTCAGGTCCGGGGCGTCGAAACCCTCG
>DASYBP010000213.1:0-5223 GCA_036500715.1 Rhodopila sp. | reverse complement strand
ACCGCCCACATAGCCGGACACGATCCGGCTTGTGGCGAACAGGAAACTCGGCAGCGCCACAATCCCCCCGAACCGGCTCTTCGCGGCATACGCGGGATCGCACCACAGCGGGTTGTCATCGCCAATGCCGTGCGCGTAGTGGCGAATGTTGTCACGCGTCGCCTCATGGCACCACGGTTCCAGGGTATTCTCGATCCGCACGTTCTTTCGTTCGCGCAACGCATCCAGCGCCTGGTCGGTGATCTTCGCAAAATACCGTGTCGGTTCCGCGCTCATGCCTGCTCCCTGTTCTCACGCGGCGCGGCTTCCTGGTCGCGCAGCGCCTTGCGATTGATCTTTCCCGCCGGCGTTCGTGGCAGGTCGGCAACAAAACTGACCAGACGCGGATATTCATGCTGACTGAGCCGAGCGCGCACAAACTCCTGAATGTCCGCGATGGTCGCTGCATCGGCCGCCGCCCCGGGCGCCGGCACCACGAACGCCTTGACCACCTGCCCGCGCAATGCGTCTTCCACCCCGATCACCGCCGCCGCCTGCACCGCCGGATGCCCCAGCATGGCCTCCTCGATCTCCACCGCGCTCATTGTCCACCCCGCCGAGATGATCACGTCATCGGTTCGGCCCGCGTGATAAAAATACCCATCGGCATCGACCCTCCCGCGATCCTTTGTCGGCAACCAGGAATCGTGGCGCCGCACCTTGATTTCGCCAATCTCGTCCGGCGGGCATCGCGATCCATCCGGTCGTTGCACCTCGACGTCGACCCCCGGAACCGGCCGCCCCAGCGAGCCATCCTTCACGAGAAAGTCGGCCGCACCCGGATAATTCGCCAGCACCACGCCGACCTCGGTCGTGCCATACATGCTTCATAACGGCACGCCGTAGGCAGCCTGGATAAAAGCCGCCGTCTCCTGATCGATCGGCTCCCCGGTGAACGACAGTTTCCGTAATGCCGTGCGATAATCCCCAACCCGACCGGTATCGCGCATCATCCGATAATGCGTCGCCGCCGCCGACAAATTCGTCGAGCCAAAATCCCCCAGCGCCCGCAACAGCCGCTCCGCATCGAATTTTCCCGAATATGCACCCGTCTCGATCCCCAGCGCCAACGGCGCCAGCGTGCCGTGCCACAGCCCATGCCCCCAGGCCGGTGAGGACGGACAAAAGAACCGGTCGCCCGGTCGCAGACCCGTGCCGTACAGCGCCGCATTCATCACCACGACCACGGCGCGATGCGTGTGCCTGATCGCCTCGGGCAATTCCCGGGTCGTGCCTGACGTGTACTGGAAAATTGCCATTTCCGACGACGCGGTTCGCGTCTCGTAGCCGTCCGGAAACGCTGCCATCGCCGCCATGAACCCGTCATCCGCCGCAACGACACGCACCCCGTCCAGTTCGCCCAGAGCCGCCCGCTTTTCCGCCGTGCTCAGCAGCAGCGACGGCGCGCAGTCCCGCGTTCGCAACCGCACCCCATCGGCACCGAACAACGTAAACAACGGCACCGCCACCGCGCCCCGCTTCACCGCCCCGAACAACGCGGCGTAGAACAGCAGCGAGGGTTCCAGCATGATGGCAACGCGGTCGCCTGGCCGCACGCCTTCAGCCTCCAACCAATGCGCAACCCGCGACGACCACGCCGCCAGCTCCACGAACGTTATCGTTTCATCCGATCCATCCGCGCGAGCAATCCGCAGCGCCACCCGACCAGGGCTCGCATGCCGATCGACACATTCGTGCCCGATATTCAGCCGCTCGCGATTACCGTCGAACAGCTCCCACAGCCCGGCGGTCGAGAACATCAGCTGCGCATCGGCATACGTCGAAAAATCCGTCAGTTTGGCCATACTCCCCGGACCCTCTCGCGTTACAACCCCCGGAACCCGGTCGGCCGCCCGAAATGCGCCCGGGCCACATACGTCGCATGATTGTTCTGCAGCGCCGAGACGTGCGAGTTGTACATCGTTACGTCACCAAAATACCGAGCCAGCTTGCTGCCTTTTTTGGTGGGCGCTGACAGCGAATTCTGCATCAGCAACTCCACCGCCTGCCTGGCAAGGCCGCCCGCCTGCTGCGCCATCGCCCACAGCCGCAGATTGTCCTCCACGGTGATCGGCGTGCGATCGCGCTCCCAGCGCCGGCAATAATCCATGTACCGCGCCGCGACACCATACAAGATCGTTTCGGCCGACTCAGTCATCGCCAGCGCCAGCCCGAACGGCCGCAAATAGTCCGGATGATCCAGCCACAGCATTTTCGGATCGGCTAAGGAACGATTCCGTAACATCATCGTCTCGAATTCGTCCAGCGCCGCCCACGCCGCCCCCACCACCACCGACACCAGCGAGCAGTGATACGGCCCCATCAGCCGGCCGAGATACATCGGATTGGCGTGCAGCCGAGTCCCCGGCGTGCCGTTCTCCATCCCGTCCGGCCGGGCACCCAGCCAGTCGAGCACCACCACCATGTGCTCCGGTACGAACACATCGCACACCCGAGCACTGTTCGACCCGCTGGCCCGCATCCCCAGCGTGCGATCGCCGCCCCAGTCATCCAGGACCTCGAACGCCGCCCGCGGCACCACGACCTGTCGCGCGCCGCCGCCGCCATCCAGCGTCGCACCGCAAAGCAGATGCGTCGCGTAGGATATCCCAGAGCAGTAATCCCACTGCCCGTTCAGGACATACCCGCTGTCCGCCGGCGTCAGCGTCCCCATCGGCGCCGGCCGGTGCGGCGCGATGAAATGCCCGTCGGTGCCGAAAATCTCCCGCTGCGCCCGCTCCGGCCAATGCGATCCCAGGACGAAGGCATGCGATGCGCCCAGCGACAGGCACCATCCGGTGCCGGGATGGCCGCGCGAGATCTCAACAATCACCCGATAGGCGGTTCCCAGGTCGAACTCATAACCGCCAAACAGCCGAGGCTGGGTGATCCGGTAGAATCCGGCCGCGAGGAACGCCTCGTGCATCTCAGGCGAATAGGTGCCGCGTTCATCCGCCTCATCCTGCTGCGCCCGCAACAAGCCCCGCAACGCCACGGCCCGCTCGAACAGGCGTTCCGCCGTCATGTCCGGTTCCGGCACCGAAATCGGCGCGGATCTCGCCCCCACATTCACGTCCACATGTCCGCTCCAACAAAGCCGCGACACACGTTTCTTCAGGCCTGCGGCAACACCGGTCAACCCCGGACGGCGCGCTCCACCCAGACTCGCATGATCCCGCTACGGCCCCGCCCTTAGCCACCCGCCTCTACAATTGCATGCAGATTTGTCAGTCGATCGACCAACCGCCGCAGCGCCACCTCGTCGAGCCGGCCGCGACACGCCACCATTACCTGATCGGCCCGCGCCAACAGCCGCCTACGGATCTCCGCGTCTTCCGTCGTCACGGCGATGTCCTGCAGGGTGCGCAGCAGCCGCAGGCTGACCGGCAGGTCACTCTGCGCATAGTGACGAATCTGCTCGAACGCGGTCTCCAGCAACCCGTCAACATCGATCCACGGGATCGTCACGCGCGGCACATGGGGCGGGTCGAACAGCACGCCGGCGGGTTCCTCACGCCCGATCCATCGAATCATGATCCGCCCTAGCTGATCCAGGCAGGTGATCGCGGTGCTCGGATCGTTCACCGCGGGCGAGATCGCTCTCAACGCGATATCGACGATCTGTATCACGCCGAATTCGACGTCCTGCTGCAACGTGCGCGCCGGGCCGACGTCAAATGTCGACAGCAGGGCAGCCTGAACCGCGCCGTCCAGCCGGTCGCCACGGCTCACGGTCAACAGCGGCACCCCTTCCGATACGAAATGACCAACCCGCCGCGTCACCTGCACCTGCAGGCGGGCCGCCTTTGCGACCGCCAACAGCCGCTCGGTATCGACAAAGCGAATATAACCCGACGCCGGCGACGCAACCGGCACACGCCGCGCCATCGCCCCTGGAACCAAGCCCCGCGGAACCGCAGCCTCGGCACGCCAAACCGGACGCCGTGGATACGGCATCAGTTCATCGATCACCCGTTCCGTCTCTCCGGCGATCCGATCGACGATGTGATTGACACTGATCGCCTGGCTGATATGATGAATAAAGAAAATGAGCCAACCAACACAAAGTAAAGCCAAAAGCATCGCGCCGGCCACCGTCGCCACCGGGCTGAACGGCACCGGCAGCGCCCGCGCCGCCGGCAGCGCCGCCATGCAGTAGCTGAACGTGCCCAGGAAGATGCCAAGCGTCCACTGCGTCGTCCGGTCACGCACGAAGCTCACCAATATCCGCGGCGAGAACTGCATGGATGCGAGCGTGATCGTCATCAGCAGGATGGCGAACACGATCGACACCACCGTCATGATGGACGTGGCGATGCCGCTCAGGATCACCTGCGCGACCTGCGGGTCGGCGTGCGAGGGAAACAACACAAGCGGCACCCACGCGCCCAGCGCCGGGACCGTCTCCTCAGCCTCGGAGAACATCATCCCGGCCGCACCCAGCACCAGCGCGATCACCAACGGCCGCACCAGAAAGCCGCCGCGCAGCGCATACAGAACCGCCCGAAACAGCACGGTCAGGCGACGGCGTCGCTTCGGAGCGGATGGACGGGGCAGCGCTTCTCTCCCGCATATGGCGGTCGCCGCCATCATCGGCGAACCCGCAACCCGCGTCATGCGGTTTATGAGCGCCCAGTCTTACGAGCGTCTGGTCGCCGCCCTTGACGGCGCACAAGCCGTGTGACGGTCCATGAACCATCCCACCGGAAACCTTGATCGCCCACGATCCATGGAGCCTCGTCCCGCTCGCCTACGTTGCGGTGCAAATGTTCGCCAATCCAAGCAGCGCCGCCCGCTTCGCTCGGGCGGTCGCACCAACTCAACCCAGCGTCCGTCAAAACGATCCACGAGAAAGTCGAGGCGGTTGCACGATGCATCCCCTTGCGCGCGGCGCCGGCGCCCTCAATGATCGAAATCGTCCCCGCATGGGCTCCTGGTTCGTGACATGACACCCGACCTCGCCGACCGGTTCGCCACGATCGCCCTGGGCCACGTCACCCGTGAATACCCCAACAAACTGGATCACGTGCTGACCGGACCCCGCGATGTTCGCAATCCCCGAGACCTGCATCCGGTCTTTTACGGCAGTTTCGACTGGCACTCCTGCGTGCATGGATACTGGATGCTGGCTCACCTCTACCGCCGCTTCCCTGCAATTCCGAGCGCGCCAGCGATTCGCGCTCT
>DASYBP010000212.1:0-8544 GCA_036500715.1 Rhodopila sp. | reverse complement strand
AGCTTTGAGCAGCGGACGGAGATCCGGGCGGAAGCCATAAGGACCGGCGTATGGCCGCCGAAGACTAGTGAGTTCATCGTCTCAATGCAAAGCGAGATCTTCCTCCCGGCGCCGTTCTCACCGCCGCTGGAACCGCGCCAGGTCGGACCCCTGTTCGAGATGCGCACCTACACCTACGCGCCCGGCGCAATTCCCGGTGTCATCGAGCGTTGGGCGCCAAAAATCGACGCGCGGGTGAAGCTCTCGCCGCTGATCGGCGCCTGGTATAGCGAACTGGGCGGGCTCAACAAATGGGTGCATATCTGGGCCTACAAGGACGCCGTCGAGCGCCAGCGCGTCCGAGCCGAGGCCATGTCGCAGGGCATCTGGCCGCCGCCGAGTGCTGGCCCCGGGCTGCTGCTGAAGCAGGAAAACAAGCTGGTGATGCCTGCGTCTTTCTCACCGTTGCGCTAGGGCGGCGATCATCATGCAGGTCGGCACAGCACTCAGCGTCCTTGCCCAGACGGGGCGACCGGACGTGGCCCTCTACAACGAACACATGGCACTCGGCGACCTGGCCGAACCGCTCGGTTTCGACTCGCTGTTCGCGCTGGAGCACCATTTCACCGGCTACTCCATGTCGCCGGCGCCACTGCAACTGCTCAGCTACTACGCTGGACGGACCAAGCGGATCACCCTCGGGACCTGCGTCATTGTGCTGCCGTGGCACGATCCCGTTCGTGTCGCCGAACAAATCGCCCTGCTCGACGTCATGAGCGGCGGGCGCACGCTGATGGGCTTCGGCCGCGGCGCTGCCACCGCGGAATATGAAGGCTTCCGCATTCCGATGGAGGAAGCCCGCCCGCGCTTCGTCGAAGCGGCAAATCTGATCATCAAGGCGCTAACCAGCGACGCCTTCGATTGGGACGGGGAATTCTACAAGATCCCCCGCCTGTCGATCCGTCCGCGCCCGATTTCTCGCCCCGAAACGCGATTTTATGCGTCCTCGGTCAGCCCCGAATCCGCCGAGGTGATGGCGAAACTCGGCTTCGGCCTGCTGATCGTCATGCAGAACGAATGGCCGAAAGCCGCCGAGGACGTGCATCGCTACCGCGACATGGTCAAAAGTGTCGGCCACACACCGCGCCCACCCATTATCCTGACCAATGTCGCCTGCGCGCCAACCCGGCAAGAGGCTCGCGACTGGGCCCTGCGCTACCTCAGCGAGAAATGGGATTCCATCGACAACCACTACCATTTCTCGGACGGCCACCTGGGTTCGGTGAAGGGCTACGAATCTTACGGCAAGTTGGCGAAAACCTACACCAAGATGAAGGACGAGAGCTTCCGTTCCAAGGCAACCGACTTTTACGTCAGCATTCAGATTGTCGGCACACCGGACGATTGCCTCGAGCAGATCGCGGAACTTCGTCGCCTGACCGGAATGGACCATCTGGTGACCGAATTCTCGTTCGGCAGCATGCCGCACCATCTGGCCGAATTGAACATGCGGCTGTTCGCGGAAAAGGTGCTCCCGGTTTTGCAGCGCGACGCCGCGTTCCAGGGCATCATCGATCCGCAGGCGGAAGAGGCCGCGGTGGGCGACGAACGGCTGTTCGCCCCCGCCTGACAGCAACTGGGCTCAGCGAACGAACCCTTCCAGTTCGTCCTGGGCCCAGTCCTGCACCTCTTTGATCGACTGGCCGCCCTGCAGCTTGGCCAGCATCGTCGGCAGCGTGCCACGGTTGTAAACCTGCACAGCGATCTCGGGCGGGGCAGGCGCCCCCGAGATCCAACTCTCCTGATGATGCGCCTTGCGGATCGGGTAGTGATACACAGTGCCTTTGGGCGGCTCGACCTCTTCCCAAATCTTGAAGTCGGCCATGCTGGCGAAGGGCGGCACATCGAAGCCCTGCACCACCTTGCACCGTGCCTCGACATTTTCCCGCTGTGACAAGTATTCGATCAGTTCCTTGGCGGCCGACTTGTTGGGACTGAAGTTCCAGATCCCCCAGGAGAACGCGCCCGCCGGTATGAACCGGCCCCTCGGTCCTTTCGGCGCTGGGAACGTCCAGCAATCCGCCGCCACGTTGGGTGCGTCTCGCTTGGCGACCGCCCACGCCGACGGCGGATTCCAGATTAGCGCGCTCTTGCCGGCAATCAGTGCGCGATTGTTCGAGGCATCATCATAGCTGACAGCATCGTCCGGCAGGTGTTTCACCAGATGCTGCGCGTATTCCAGCACCTGCCGCACGGCGTCCGAACGAACCGTCACCTCACCTTTCGCGCTGATAACCTCTGCCCCGAAGGCGGCGAACAGCGCGCCGGCGGTATCGACCGAATCCGGAGTGGTACCAAGCCCGATACCGAAGGTCATATTCGCCTTCTTGCACGCCTCCGCGGCCTCCAGCATCGTGTCATAGGTCCAGTGGTTCGCTTCCGGGGTCGGATCGGCCGGGGCCGGATACATCTTGACGATGTCCAGGCCTGCGACCTGCTTCAGAACCGAGATACGGCCGCAGGGGCCCTTGTTCTGGTTCCCCGAACTGCACGGGACCGCGAGCCAGCGGCCCTTGATGTTGAACAGGTACTCGCTCGCCACCGCAACGGTCCCGTACTTGCCGATCAGCCGCTTCATGACGTCGTCGAGCGGTTCAAGCTGATCAGCGTGGTTCTGCACCTCCCAACCCGGCAGCTGCTGAATGTCGTGTCCGGTCTTCGCCTGCGCCTCCGCCGCGATCGTCAGCAGGTTCTTCGAGCCAACCGAGGTGATGAAGTCGACCTGCATTTCTACCTGATGCGCCGCGGCGAAGGCAGCGCATTGTTGCTTCATCACCTCGTTCCCCTCCGGCACCCAATGGTCCCAGAAGCCCACGCTCAATTTGCCTGCTGCCCGTCCCGAACGGATGTGGACCAGCGGTAGCGCCGACGAAGCCGCTGCCAGCTTCAAAGCCTGCCGGCGAGACACTTTTGCTGTCTGAGTAACCACACGACCTCCTGTTCATCCAGCACCGCTTCTCGGGCGAATTTCCACCGACGGCTCCGGCTTTTGTAGCACATTGCAGGATGGTGCAGTAGGTCTGCGTCTGACGCGACAGGCCGGGGACAGCCCGGCCTTGTTTCAGTCAATCGCAAAATACTTTATTGGTGCTTAAGCGACTTGACCCATGCTTGGCCATAGTGATGCTGTACAAGATCGTTATCACCCGGTGCACCCATCACGAATGCGGCGACGCTCAGTCCCACGCTGAGCACGACCGCGGCCAAAACTGTATCAGCCCCAGCACGAACACCGGCCGGCAGGACCATGACGCCGGACGATACGGCCACCAGCCAACCCGCTCCGGCAAGCAGCGCCAGATGAATACCAAGTCGTTCCCAGCCGCGCAGATCTGATCAACCTTGCAATGGGCGGAGCTCCTGACTGCTCAGCACACGGTCGGGGAGACCGGACATACGCTACCTCCTGCACGCTGGTACGGCACATAAGGTCGGTCTACGCGCGTCCCGCAGCAATGCAAGCCAGAAGCCACGATCACCGTGCGGATAATGCGCGGATTGTCGCGTCTAGTTCGGGATGGCTGAGCAGGAAGTGCGGCAGCGCGTCCGCTGCGGCGTTGAGTTCTGCCGGATCCCGCTTCTCCCAATCTATGGCCGCCTTCACCGTCAGGATCAGCGGCGCATAGGCCGATCCGGTTAGACTGTTTAACGCCATCTGCAGCCGCATCGCCAGCCCGGGGCGGGCAGCCTTGCCGTCAACCCAGACCGACACCGCGATAAGATACGCCGGGTCGCTGGATTGCAAGATTTGCCAGGCGCCGGCTTTGCCGTCCGGCTGGTCCAGCCAGTGCGCCTGCAACCCGTCGGTCAGCGCGCCCTGCACCACCATCCGGCGCCATGCCGCCATCATCGGCGCCGCGGTCGAGCGCGGTGAGAAGGCTTCCCAACTCAGATCCAGTGGGACGGTGCCGCACACCACGCGTTGGCTGCGGGTGGCGACGCCCACGATTCGACCCGTGGGCTGCACAATACAATCCGGTCCGACGTATATCCGCGCCGGTGTGGCGACCGGCGCCGCCGCGCTTGTCAAAACCGCCGCCGTGACCGGACCGACCGCGGCCACGACGACGACGACAAGCGCGGTCAGGACGCTTATGCGCGGCGTCGCTATCGGTGCGCCCGTCCCCGCCGATGACTGCTCGGCGCGCGTTGACGTCTCATCCTGTCGGAACGGCAGTCCGAATGCGAGCAGCGCCAGGATGACGAAAGAGAAGAAGACCCATCCATACAAAACGTGGTCGGCCGCCGCCGCCCGTGCGCTGCCAAGAACGTATCCCAGGTAGACGATCCCGAGACTGCGCAAGCCGTTAGCGACAATTGGAACGACAGCGGCGGCGAGGATGAAAATGAGCCGGCGCATCGAGCTGCGGTACATCAGCAACGCGTACAGGCACCCGAACGCGACCGAGGCGATGAGGAACCGCAGCCCGGCACACGCTTCCGCGACGAAGAACGAGCCCTGCGGAATTTCGATGATGTAGCCGTCGATGTAGGCGGGGACGCCGAGTATCGCCAGACCATGGCGAATGAAAAGCGTCGTCAGATCTTGCAGCTTCGGGGTCAGGAATTCGCCAAACGGTACCAGGAAGTACAGGTAAAGCAGCGGGCCGGCCATTCCCCACCACAGCCGTCCGCCTAGTACCGCAAGCAACAGGACCTCGACGAAACCGACGGCAGCGAGTTGACGCCCCTCCATGATGCCAAGCCGCTCCGCCATCAGCCACGCCACGGCGAGCGGAACAGCCAGCCACAGCGCCATCGGGGTTGGCTTGGCGGGAATGCCAACGAGATGGTGGCGGCGATCCCACAACAGAAACAGCGCAATCGGAACGACTAAAAAACAATAGTTGTAAGCGGTCGAGGCGTGCCAGGTCCGCACCGCGGCCGCGACCTCGCCGTCGAACAGGAAACCCAACAGCGGCAGCCCGATGGCGAGGGGCGGTGCAAGCACGCGCCAGTCGGCGGACGGTGCGGCCGGCGGGGCCTCGCTCAGGACAGGCGCACTCATGATCGTCGGCCTGGGGTTCGGAGGCAGGACGTCATCCGACCTTCTCTTGCAAGGTCGCAGTCTCATGCGCTGCCGTAGACGGGCGCAGCAAGTCATCGAACCGACACAGGCGGGCGGACCAATCGTAGTCGCGCATGATTCGTGCGCGGGCCGCGGCACCGATTGTCGCCCCATCGTTACTTGTCGCCAACCGACAGCAGGCGGCCGCGAAGGTTTCGACCGTGTCGGCCAGAATGAGGTCCCTGCCCGGCTCAACCTCGAGTCCTTCCTGGGCACCGGAGGTCAAAACCACCGGTTTGCCCATCGCCATCGCCTCCAGCACCTTGTTCTGGATGCCGCGCGCGATCCGCATCGGCGCTACGGCGGCGGTAGCGTGCGCGAGATACGGCCGAACGTCCGGAACCCAACCGGTCACGGACACGCCCCCGCGCGCGGTCAGACGCTGAACTTGGGTGTTCGGGCGGTTGCCAACGATATAGAATTGCGCGTCCGGAACGGTGTGGCGGATCACTGGCAGGATCTCGGTCGCGAACCAAACCACGGCGTCGACGTTCGGCGGGTAGTCCATCGTGCCGGTGAAAACGTACGTTGGGTGCAACGTGTCGAACACCGCAGTGCACACCAGACCAGGATCGAAATAGCGATGGTCCACACCGCTGCTGAGGCCGCGGATGTGGTCGGCGCAATCGGGAATCAGGCTGGTGAACAGTGACGCCTCGGCGTCCGATACGAAACTGGACAAATCGAATTGGTTGGCGATCCGCCGCTCGAGCGCGGCCACCTTTCGCCATTCCCGCCGATAGACGAGGCGCATTGGCCCGGCGGTGGCGCCGGCGTAGGCAAGCCATTTTGCAGAGTCAACGTCTGCAAGATCGCAAATCCGCAGCTGACGTTTTGGTAGATCCAGCACGTATGGTGCCATGTTGCCGGAGTTGACAAAGATCACCGCCGGTTGAACCAGCGCGACCACCTGGCGCACCCATCGGGCCAGGCCGGGATCGCGAAAGTAGGTGGCGCTGAGCGACTCTCCAGATAGCAACCCGCGAAGACACTTCAGCCGGCCGATCTTGCGGTTCAGGGTGGCGACATGGATATCCCGGCACATCGCCCGCACCGTGTCGATGTGCTGCGCATCGGCAGGATCGTCGATCAGACACCCGACATATACGTTGTACCACCGCGCGAGATATTTGAGAATCTGCAGCGGCCGGATCTTCTCGCCCTTGATCGGCGGATACGGGAGACGTTGAGTGAGGAACAGCAGATCTGGCATCAAGCCGCTAGTGCCCGACCGTGGTGGAAGCGTGAGTCGCGAAGCGATCACGATTGCCGGGTGAATCGGCCACCGCCAACAAACCGCGACGTATCGCGCTTCTCTGATGCGCGATACTAGCAAAGCAATGCAGGCTCACGATTCTCTACCCAAGCCCGCGGACGATGAACGGGCCGATCACGTTGGCCACTGACAGTGGTAGACGTTTCCATGCCGCGATGAACAGATGATACTTCGGGTTCAGCGGGTTGTGGTCCGGAATCGTACCGCCGGGCTTCACGCGGAACCGGTAGCACAGCTTCGCCGGCTCAAATCCCCAGTTATGCTTAAAATCAAACGACCCTGTTCCGATCTTGCTGCGTCCAAAATCAAACGTTCGGCAGCCGCGATCCGCCGCACGTCGCATCGTTTCCCAGTACATGAAATCATTGCCTGCCCTGGGCCGTGCGGCGATGGTTCCGCCACCGTAGTATGGCAACACTTCGTCACGGAAGTAGAAATTCATGACCGAAGCGATTGGCGTCCCCCGGTCGAGAATCGTCACGATATCGGCGTCACGCCCGAAGGTATCCATCAACATCCGGAAATAGCGCCGCGCGAAAACCGGAGTCCCCAGATTGCGGACACTCTCGGCGTAGACCGCGTGCAATACGTCGGAATCGCGGTTCGACACCGAGGTCAGGCCACTCTCGATACCCTTACGAATCATCGCGCGCCGCTTGCGCGGGATCGCTTTCATGTTGCGCTCGTGGTCAGCCTCGATTGGCTTGCGGAACGTGACGTAGAGGTCCGCGCGATCGATCCATCCCCGGGCTTCACCCTGGGGCTGCAATCCGCGGAATTCCAGCGCGCTGGAGCCTGTCCGAACCAGAAGATTCTCTGCATGCGCGGTCAGTGCTGCCTCGCTCTCGGGGTCGGCCGCCAGCGGACCGCCATAGACGCAGAACGGGGACGAAATCAGCATGTCTCCGAACAGGGCTGTCTTCACCCGTCCTAGCGGCAACACGCCGGTTATCGCGCCGTCCTGTTCCGTATAGCTGAAATGCGTCGAGTGGCCGAAGGCGGTTTCGATGATTTGCGCCCAACCGGCGCGATGAAAGAATGTGCCTGCCGGGGTGGCCGCCACGAACCGATCCCACGCCGCTTCGCTGGCAGCATCGAGCGTGCGAATGACAGGCGCCATCGCCCTCAGGCCACAGCGTCAGCGAGGATCGCCGCGTAGACCCGGTCCATCCGGTCCCAGGCAAAGTCCTGCAGCAGTCTGCCCAGATCCACCCTCATGCGCGCCAGATTGGTGTAGTGGCGCAGCCGCGACTTCCATCCAGCGTTGGGGATCCGCGGCTGGTCGGGATCAATCTCCCACGGGTGGAAATAGAAGATGCCGGGCTGCCGGTCGCGACAGTTCACCCAGTTCAGTCCAGCCCCGTAGAGCGCAGCCGGCAACAGACGAAAATAACCACCGCCACAACAGGGCCAATTGCGTCCCATCAGGCGCACAGTGGTCATCGGCAGTTCCACGACGCCCCCGGGATCCGGACGAAACGGCATGCGCGGGGCGCCCGGCATGCCGTACAGGTCGTGCTTGATCGGATTGATACTCGAACTGTAATCGTAACCTTCTTGTCGCAGGATCGGGAATGCCCAGAGGGTCTGGGCGCAGATCGAGAAGGTTGCGGCCCGATAGCCTTTCACCGAGGCCCCGCCGATATCCTCGAGAAGCGCCTTGGTCCGGCCGACATCGGCGCGAAACGCCTCGGGCGGCTGGGCATCGACGCGAGTGTGATCCCAGCCGTGGCTCGCGAGTTCGTGCCCGTCCGCGACGATGCGGCGGATCAGCGTGGGGAACCGCTCCGCCACCCAGCCCAGGGTGAAGAACGTCGCCTTCATGCCGTGCGCTGCGAACTGGTCCAGGATGCGATTGGTGTTCAGATCGACCCGGCGCGGAAACGCATCCCAGTCCTTGCGGTCGATACAATGGGCGAACGCCTGGACCTGGAAGTAGTCCTCCACATCCACCGTCATGGCGTTGCGCATGCCGGTCATACCCGCCCCGCCGCGTTGGATTCCAGCAGGTCCACCACCCGGTTGAACACCTGCTCCTGGCGAAACGCCCGCCGTTCCAGCGCCTCGATCCGCCGCACCAGATCCTCCCTGTCGTCCAGCGCCGGCCGAGCCGGCAATTCCAGCCCCGCCCCCAGGTCGCGGTTCAGCTGCTCGGCCGTGT